>CAZDLV010000071.1:0-10128 GCA_964506345.1 uncultured Rhodobacterales bacterium
AATCATCATCCTGCTCCGCGAACAGCTCGAAACAGGGCGCCGAGACCACAGCGGCCCGGATTCCCTCTTTCGCCAGCAGGTCGGCAGCCCCCATCGCGATTTCCACTTCGGAACCGGTGGCGACCAGCGTCACATCCCGCGCCCCGTCCGCCTCGCGCAGCACATAGGCGCCCTTGGCGGTCAGGTTTTCCTCGGTGTGGCGGGTGCGCAGCGTCGGCAGACCCTGCCGCGACAGCGCCAGCATCGACGGCGTGCCGTTCGACTGCACCGCCAGTTCCCACGCCTCGGCGGTCTCGACCACATCGGCGGGGCGGAACACGTTGATGTTCGGCATGGCGCGCACACTTGCCACCTGTTCGATCGGCTGGTGCGTCGGACCATCCTCGCCCAGCCCGATGGAATCATGCGTCATGACATAAGTCACCGGCACACCCATCAGCGCCGCCAGCCGGACCGATCCGCGCATATAATCGACAAAGGCCAGAAAGGTGCCGCCATAGGCAATCATGCCCCCGTGCAGCGCCAGCCCGTTCATGGCGGCGGCCATCCCGTGCTCGCGCACGCCGTAATGGATGTAATCACCGCCATAATTGCCCTTGGAAACCCCTGTCATACCCGAGGTCTTGGTCAGGTTCGAACCGGTCAGGTCGGCCGAGCCGCCCACCATGTTCGGCACCGCCGCATTGATAACCTCCAGCGCCATCTGGCTGGCCTTGCGGGTCGCCACCTTGGGCTGTTCTTCGGACATCTTTTTCTTGAAACCGGCAATCGCCGCCACCAGCCCCTTGCGCGAGCTTCCGCCCAGCGCGGCAAAGAAATCGTCCGCCTTGTCGCTGGCCCTGGCCCGCACTTCCCAGTTCTCGCGCGCTGCCTTGCCACGGGCCGCAACCGCGTGCCACGCATCATAAACATCCTGCGGAATTTCAAACGCCGGATAGTCCCAGCCAAGCTGCTTGCGCGCCGCCGCGATTTCATCCTCGCCCAGCGGGGCGCCATGCGTTGCCGCCGTGCCCTGCTTGTTCGGCGCCCCGAACCCGATGATGGTCTTGCAATCGATCAGCGTCGGGCGGCTCTCGTCTGTCCGCGCTTCCTCGATGGCGGCACCGATGGCGTCGCGGTCATGCCCGTCACACTCCAGCACCTGCCAGCCGGCAGCGGCAAACCGCGCCTTCTGGTCGGTAGAGGTCGATACATCGGTGGAACCGTCGATGGTAATCGCGTTGTCGTCCCAGAACACGATCATCCGGCCCAGTCCCAGATGGCCGGCCATGTCGATGGCCTCGTGGCTGATGCCCTCCATCAGACAACCGTCACCGGCAATCACATAGGTCCAGTGATCGACCAGATCGTCACCGAAACGCGCGTTCTGCATCCGCTCGCCCAGCGCAAAGCCGACAGCGGTGGAAATCCCCTGACCCAGCGGGCCGGTCGTGGTCTCGATCCCGTCCGCATGGCCGTATTCCGGATGACCGGCGGTGCGATAACCCATCTGGCGGAAATTGCGGATCTGCTCCATATCCATATCGGCAAAACCCAGCAGATGATGGATGCTATACAACAACATGGAGCCATGCCCCGCCGACAACACAAAACGGTCGCGGTCAGCCCATTTCGGCGCGCCCGGGTCGATGTTGATATACCGGTTGTAAAGAACCGCCGCCACATCGGCCATGCCCATCGGCATACCGGGGTGGCCGGAATTCGCCGCCTGAATGGCATCCATCGCCAGCGCACGGATCGCATTGGCCATACGGGTTTCGGTAGTCTGTGTCATACTCGTTCCTCCTTATGCACGGCGCGCGTTGTCGGTCAAACGGTGGATCAGCGGCGTCAGGATCAACTGCATCGCCAGATCCATTTTGCCACCCGGAACAACGATAGAGTTGGCGCGGCTCATCCACGACCCCTGAATCATGCTGGTCAGATAGGGGAAATCGATCCCCGCCGGATTCTTGAACCGGATCACCACCAGACTCTCGTCCAGCGTCGGAATGGTGCGCGAGATAAACGGGTTCGAGGTATCGACCACCGGCACCCGCTGGAAATTGATATCCGTCTGGCTGAACTGCGGCGTGATACATTTCACATAGGCATCCATGCGCCGCAAAATCACATCGGTGATCGCCTCGGTGGAATAGCCGCGCACATCGCGGTCACGGTGCATCTTCTGGATCCATTCCAGATTGATCACCGGCACCACACCGATTTTCAGATCGGCGTATCCGGCCACATTGATCCCGTCCTGTTTCACAGCACCGTGCAGCCCCTCGTAAAACAGCAGATCGGAGCCATCCTCGAACGCCGCCCAGTCGGTGAACTCGCCCGACGGCGTGCCCAGCTTGGCGGCTTCGGCATCGGAATGCACATAATAACGCGTCTTGCCCTTGCCGGTCTCGCCGTATTCACGGAAAACCCGCTCCAGTTCGCCCAGCTCGTTGGCCTCAAGGCTGAAATGGCTGAACGAATGGTCCCCTTGCGCCAATCGTTTTTCCAGCTCGGCCTTCATGTCGGCGCGATTGTATTTGTGGAATGCGTCGCCCTCGATCGACACGGCCTTCACGCCTTCGCGGCGGAAAATCTGGTCGAACGTGGCTTTGACGGTCGATGTCCCTGCGCCCGAAGAACCGGTTACCGAGATGATAGGATGTTTGGTGCTCATGTCTGTGGTCCTTGTAATTAAGCGCGGAAAAGGCCGCGTTTGCCGAACAGCGCCGACGTCTCGTTTTCAGGAAGATCGTGATAGGTGGTAACTTTCTCCACCTTGCTGGCGGAACCGAACACAAACGGCGTGCGCCCGTGCAACTCGGTCGCCTGCTGGTCCATGACCGGATCGACCGCATCGGTGGCCTTGCCGCCCGCCTGTTCGATCAGAAAGGCGATCGGCGCACATTCGTAAACCATCCGCAACCGCCCGCGTTTATAGCCCTCGCGACCGTCGCCCGGATACAGGAAAATCCCGCCGCGCGTCAAAATCCGGTGCGTTTCCGCCACCAGCGAGGCCACCCAGCGCATATTGAAATCCCGCCCGCGCGGCCCGTCGGTGCCATCGACACAATCGTCGATAAACGCCCGGATGGGGCGCGGCCAGTGACGATAGTTCGACGCGTTGATCGCATATTCCGTTGAATCCGTTTTCAGGTTCAAGCGACGGTCAACACAAATAAACTCGCGGGTGCGGCTGTCCATAATGAACTGCATGGTGCCGTCGCCGAAGGTCACGACCAGACCGGTCTGCGGCCCGTAAATAAAATACCCGCCGGCAATCTGTTCGCGCGCCGGACGCAGGAAACTTTCGTTCGCGCCGTCCTTGGCCGGAAAAATCGAAAAGATCGTGCCGATGGAAACATTCACATCGATATTCGACGACCCGTCCAGCGGATCAATTGCCAGCGCCAGCGACCCGTTCGGGTTCAGCTCGACCACCTCGTCCTGCTCTTCAGAGGCATACCAGCGCACCTCGGTGGTTTTCAGCGCCTCGGCATAGGCATCGTCCGCAATCAGGTCCAGCGCCTTTTGCCCGTCACCGCCCAGATTGGTCCCGACCGCCTCGGCCAGATCACCACCGGCCAAGGCCCCGTCGGCGATGGTCTGCGCCAGTTTCTGCGACACCTCGCACAGGGCCAGCATCACCGGCATCAGGTCGGCGGGAATGCCGGGGGTCTTGTCGATTGGCGTATGGTCTGCCATGAATCACGTCTCCGCTCATATAAGGTCGACGCCATGTTTGCCGATCAGCCGAAGAAATCAAATTGAATTTTTTCTACTTTGTGTTAAATAAAGTTTATGACACAATATAACGCCATCACCCTCAAACAACTGCGCGCGCTGGCGGCGGTTCACGAAAACGGCTCGCTGACCGCGGCGGCCGAGGCGCTTAGTCTGACGGCGCCGGCGGTGTCCACCCAACTGAAACTTCTGGAATCGAACATCGGCGCGCGTCTGGTCAACCGTGCGTCGGACGGCAAAGGCTCGATCACCGGTCAGGGGGTCGAGGTCCTCAAAACTGTCTCGCGCATCGAATCCGCGTTACAGCATTGTTATAAAACCATAGAATCCATGAACGAGGGTAAATCCGGTCTCGTTTCCCTCGGGGTTGTGTCCACCGGAAAATACTTTGCCCCGTCCCTTGTGGCGCTGGCGAAAAAGGTTCTGCCGGACATCAGGATCGACCTGATAATCGGCAACCGCCACCGCATCATTTCCGCGCTCGAGGACCACTCGATCGACATCGCCATCATGGGCCGTCCGCCCCGCTATCCGGCCGTCGAATCCGTCGCCATCGGCGCGCACCCGCACATTCTGATCGCCGCACCGGACCACCCGCTGGCCAACAGCCGCGACATTTCGCCCGCCGATCTGTTCTCGGAAACCTTCATCCAGCGCGAGTCGGGATCGGGAACCCGCATCCTGATGGAACGATTCCTCGACCGCACCGGCGAGGGGCTGACCTATGACCATATGGAATTCAACACCAACGAAACCATCAAACAGGCGGTCATCGCCGGACTGGGCATCGCGCTGATCTCGGCACACACCGTCATGGACGCCCTGATCGCGGGGCGGGTCAAAACCGTCAACATGCCGGGTCTGCCGATCATGCGCCAATGGTTTCTGGTGCGCCCCGCCAATGTCCCCGAAACCCCCGTCTCGCGGCGCGTCCGGGAATTTCTGGTGGAACAGAACGGAGCGTTCCTGCCGAAAATGCCGAATTAACCTTGGCTAAACCAACCTGTGCGAAACTTGCGGTCCATTTCACAACACAAGGACTCGCACATGAACCAGCTTACACCCCTCGCCCGCTCGGGATTTCTGCGCCGCAAACGCCAACCGGATGCCGCGCATCGCCTGGTCGATCCGGCGACCTGCACGCTTTGGGCACATCACAACCGCAACTATGCCCGCCTGAGCGCCGAAACCTGCGCCGATCTGATCGAAGGGTTGCGCGCGCAAGGAAAACAGGAATTCCCCGCCATCGTCCGCGAAACCCGCAAGGGGTATGAAATCATCACCGGTGCGCGCCGCCACTGGGCCGTAACGTGGCTGCGCGCCAACGGCCACCCCGATTTCCGATACCTGATCGAGGTCCGCAACCTGACCGACGAACAGGCCTTTCGCCTCGCCGACATCGAAAACCGCCACCGGCAGGATATTTCGGATTACGAGCGGGCAACAGACTACGCACATGCCTTGACCGGGTATTACGGCGGCAAACAAAAAGCCATGGCAACAGCGCTGGAGGTTTCGCCAACATGGCTCTCGCGATATCTGGACCTTGCGAAGCTCCCGCCGGAAATAATCGAGGCATTCGGGGATTCTTCCCGAATCCGGGAACGTCATGCGCGCACCGTGAAACCGTTGCTCGCCAACACCAAAACCCGTCAGGCAACTCTGGACGCGGCCGTCGAACTGGCCAGGGAACAACAGGAAAACACCCTGGACGCAACGCAGGTCGTGCGCCGCCTGACCCGCGCCTGCCGGAAAAAGATACACCGGCCGAACGCGATAAAAATATACAAACGCGACGGCGAAGACGACGGTGTCGCATTTCGGAAAACGGGAAACATCATGAAACTGGAATTCAAGGACACCCTGTCGCGCGCCGCCCTGTCGGACGCGATCAACAAGTTTACGAACGAGCATTTCCCCTCGGGTAACAGATAAAATTGCCCATGGGCAACAGGGCATTTTTTCCCATAAATAACATGGTATTACCGGAAAAGTTCTGTTTCGGAATTCGTCTTGGCAATACGCCGTTGCCGCGCGGGGTTTAACCGCGCGGCCATCAGCATGGCCTTAAACGATACCCTGTTCGATCAGCTTGCGGGCAATGTCGCGAAACGCCTGCGCCTGCGGGCTGTCGGGTTTGGCGATAACGATCGGCGTGCCATCGTCGGACGCCAGCCGGATACCGATATCCAGCGGCACCTCGCCAAGGAACGGCAATCCCAGTTTTTCCGCCTCGGCCTTGGCGCCGCCATGTCCGAAGATATGTTCCTCGTGGCCGCAATTCGAACATATATGCGTGGACATATTTTCGACCATCCCGAGGATTTTGATATTGGTTTTCCGGAACATATCCAGCGCCTTGCGCGCGTCCAGCAAGGCAACATCCTGCGGCGTCGAAACCACAATTGCCCCTTCGACCTCGGCCTTTTGCGACAGGGTCAACTGCACATCACCGGTGCCCGGCGGCAGATCGATAACCAGCACATCCAGCTCGCCCCATTCCACCTGGTTCAGCATCTGCTGCAAGGCGCCCATCAACAGCGGCCCGCGCCAGACCACCGCCTCGTTCTCCTTCATCATCAGACCCATCGACATCAAGGTAACGCCATGATTGTGAAGGGGTAAAATCGTCTTGCCGTCCGGCGAGGCCGGATGCCCCGTAATCCCCAGCATCCGCGGTTGCGACGGGCCGTAAACATCCGCATCCAGCAGGCCGACTTTCTTGCCGTCCATCGCCAGCGCCACCGCCAGATTTGCCGAAACCGTGGACTTGCCCACCCCGCCTTTTCCGGACCCGATCGCGATGATTTTTTTGACACCGGGGATCGGCGCCGGGCCGGCCGGTGCCGCGCGTTTGGCACCGGTGCCAAGGTTCGGCGGCTGCTTTTCGGAATGGGCCGTAACCAGCGCCGACACCTTGGTAACACCGGCCAGATTTGCCACCGCCTCGACCGCCTTCAGGCGGGTCGGCTCCATCGCGGCGCCTTGCGAGGCGGCGACTTCCAGCACAAAGCGGACCTCGCCGCCGTCGATGGTCAGGGCGCGCACGATGTCGGCCGAAACGATGTCTTTCTTGCTGGCGGGGTCCTCGATTTTACGCAGGGCGTCGAGGATGTCTTCGCGGGTGATGCTCATGTTTGATGTCCTTGTGATACGGTCGCCGTAGTTCTGACTCTTTGCAAGGATGTAGGCAAGGTGGCGCGGCAGAAAAAGGGGCTGCGGGGATTCGACCTAACGGCGAACGAAAATCTGCACGTCCGCGACATTGGTGCCGGTGCCGCCGGTCATCAGCAGGGCGTTGGCCATTTTCAAGGCGGTGTAGCTGTCGTTATTGGCCAACAGGGTGCGGGCGTTCGGGATTTTCGCGACCGTGTGCGGGTCGACAATCCCGCCTGCCGCATCGGTCGGCCCGTCGCGCCCGTCGGTTCCGCCGGAGAGGAAAACCCACGCGCCGGGAATTTTTCCGGCTTGCAGGGCAACGCGCAGCGCCAGTTCCTGATTGCGGCCGCCCTTGCCGTCACCCTTGAGGTTTACGGTGGTTTCGCCGCCGAAAATCAGGGTTCCGGCGGGGTTTCCGGAAATCGCGCGAACGATAAAATTGGCGGCGTTTTCTACATCTCCTGTTAGGGAATCACTGATAATGATTCCCCCTGAAGCGGCCTGAACGGCGGCGAGGCTCTGGCGGTTGGAGCCGATGAGGATATTTTCGGCGAGGGCGGCGGGCGGCTCCGGTTCTGTCGATTGCAGGGCGGTTCTGACGGCGGCGGGCATCCGGTCGAAAACGCCGCGTTGTTGCAGCAGTTCGCGGGCCTGCGCCCGGGGGCCGATCGGGGCGACGGTCGGACCGCTGGCGATGGCACGCAGGTCGTCTCCGATAACGTCGGAGAGGATACAGGCGGTGAGTCTTGCCGGTTGCGCGAGGCGGGCCATGCCGCCGCCCTTGAGGCGGGAAAGATGCTGGCGCACGAGGTTCATTTCGGTGATCTCGAAACCGGCGGCCAGCAGAATGCGGCTGACTTCGGCCTTGTCGGCGAGGGTGATGCCATTGAGCGGTGCCGGCAGCAGGGCAGAGCCGCCGCCGGAGATCAGGGCGAGGACGTGATCGTCGGCTGTGGCGGTTTCAAGCAGGTCGATGACGGCTTGCGCGGCTTTGGCACCGTTTTCGTCCGGCACCGGATGGGCGGCGGGCAGGACGGTGCAACCTGTGACCGGACGCAGGTTCTCGGGGTTGGTGACGGCGATGGCTGTGTGCGAACCTTCGGGCAGGCGGGCGAGAGCCTCTTCGGCCATGGCGCAGGCGGCCTTGCCGACCGCGATGACGATGTAGCGGCCCTTGATGGCGGGCAGACCGGCCAGATGCGGGCGGAGCGCGCGGGCGGGGTCGGCGGCCTTGACGGCGATATCGAACAGAGCGCGGGCGGCGGCGTGCAGGTCGGGCTGGTGCGGGTGGGTCATGGGAGGCTCCGGCTGGTTCGGGCGTGACGGTAGCGCGGCGGGAGCAGGGCGGCAAGGTGCGTGCGGGGTCCGGATTGCCGGTCAGGCGTCCGCGCTGCGTTCGGGTAGCGGTGTCGGTTGTGTTCCGGCGGCATCCGGACGGCGCGGGTCGGTGATGGCGGAGCGGGGTAAGCGCACCGGGTGTGTTGGCCCGTGCAGACGGAGAAATGACGGTGCCGTGACAGATACGATTGCGCCCCCCGTATAGACGGGGAGACGCCGGAGCTGTTTCCGATGGTGTTTGCTCGCCCTAGAAGAACGCTTGCAGGCCGGTCTGGGCGCGGCCGAGGATCAGGGCGTGGACGTCGTGGGCGCCCTCGTAGGTGTTGACGGTTTCGAGGTTGACCATATGGCGCATGACCTGGAATTCCTCGGAAATGCCGTTGCCGCCGTGCATGTCGCGGGACTGGCGGGCGATGTCGAGGGCCTTGCCGCAGTTGTTGCGTTTGACCAGGCTGATCATCTCGGGGGCGGCGCGGCCTTCGTCCATCAGGCGGCCGACGCGCAGCGAGGCTTGCAGGCCCAGCGCGATTTCGGTCTGCATGTCGGCGAGTTTTTTCTGGAACAGCTGCGTGCCGGCCAGCGGTTTGCCGAACTGTTTGCGGTCGAGGCCGTATTGGCGCGAGGCCTGCCAGCAGAACTCGGCGGCGCCCATGACGCCCCAGCTGATGCCGTAGCGGGCGCGGTTGAGGCAGCCGAAGGGGCCTTTCAATCCCTCGACGTCGGGGAGGAGGGCCTCCTCGCCGACCTCGACGTTTTCCATGACGATCTCGCCGGTGATGCTGGCGCGCAGGCTCAGTTTGCCGCCGATTTTCGGGGCGCTCAGGCCCTTGGTGCCCTTGTCCAGCACGAAACCGCGGATTTTGCCGTCGTGGGCGTCGGATTTGGCCCAGATCACGAAAACATCGGCGATCGGCGCGTTGGAGATCCACATTTTCGTGCCGTTCAGCACATAGCCGCCGTCGGTTCTGGTGGCGCGGGTTTTCATGCCGCCGGGGTCGGATCCGGCGTCCGGTTCGGTCAGGCCGAAACAGCCGATCCATTCGCCGCTGGCCAGTTTCGGCAGGTATTTGCGGCGTTGTTCCTCGGAACCGTAGGCGTAGATCGGATACATGACCAGCGAGGATTGCACCGACATCATGGAACGGTAGCCGGAATCGACGCGCTCGACCTCGCGCGCGATCAGGCCGTAGGCGACGTAGCCGGCGCCGATGCCGCCGTATTCCTCGGGGATGGTGGCGCCGAGCAGGCCCATCGCGCCCATTTCGGCAAAAATGGCAGGGTCGGTTTTTTCCTCGCGGAAAGCCTCGATGACGCGCGGCTGGAGCTTTTCCTGTGCGTAGGCGGCGGTGCCGTCGCGCAACATGCGTTCCTCGTCCGTCAGCTGGTCGTCGAGCAGGAACGGGTCCTGCCAGTTGAAGCTGGAGAGGGAGGGTTGCTCTTTCGGTTTCAGCGGCGCTTTGGTCATCGGTCGGTCCCCATGTTGTTTGGAATAGTGTGGCGGGAATTTTGTTGCGGTGCAATGGGAAGAAAGGGCTGTGACCTGACGTTTCGGCACGTTTAGAGTTTGTCAAGAAATTGCGGGCCGCCATTAATCACAAAAATCCTATATTTTTTAGTCTGTTACCCGTAAACTGAAACTGGTTAGCAAAACCACTAAACCGGTTTAGTGGATTCGTCACGGGTGCGGGTTTTGCGACGTATACATCTGTATCCCGAAAAAAGGTTTCCTATCGGAAACTTGTTTGTTAAGAGGGATTCGAAACGACTCAACCGAGGACATTCCCATGACAGAACCCCGCAAAACGCCGCTCTATGACCTGCATGTCGAACTTGGCGGCAAGATGGTCGATTTTGCCGGATGGATAATGCCGGTGAACTACCCGTTGGGGATCGTCGGCGAGCATA
>CAZDLV010000072.1:0-9947 GCA_964506345.1 uncultured Rhodobacterales bacterium
ACCGGAAACTACGCCATAAATCCATCCACTAAACCGGTTTAGTGGAGCCACATTAACCCTTCAGTAATTCCTTTGCCCGCGCGCAATCGCCCGCCCGATCCCCGCCGCGATCTGGCTGCGGGACCGCTCGAAACCGGCCACATCCGGCGTGGTGATATGCATCGTCACATTGACCACGCTCCCGCCACTGCCGCGGATGCCCAGCTTGCCGTCGGCTCCGCGCGCCAGCGGCATGATCGCCTCCGGTCCCGCCTCGCCCATCAACCCGATACCGCCGCGCATGGGGAAATTCACCGGCCCGTCCACGACGCCCCCCTGTGCGAAAGCCTGCACCGAACCGTCTGAAATCACGCCGCCCTTCTCGAACGCCAGCATGCCCGAAACCAGCGTCCCGATCCCG
Organism: uncultured Rhodobacterales bacterium; assembly: GCA_964506345.1. Taxonomy (GTDB): domain Bacteria; phylum Pseudomonadota; class Alphaproteobacteria; order Rhodobacterales; family Rhodobacteraceae; genus NORP23. The sequence goes on from CAZDLV010000072.1 coordinate 401, forward strand.
TTGCCGATCGCATCCGTCACCGGCGTAATCGCCTGGTTGAACGCCGAATTGGCCATTGAACGTGCAAGATTGCCCAGCACATCCGACAAATTGGCCCCGTCAATCACCAGATCACCAAACGCCGTTTTCAACCCCGAACTCAAACTCCGCCCCAACCCGCGCGCCTCGTCGCCGGCCGCCGCCACCGCAACCTGCATTCCGGCCAACTCCTGCTGAAACGCCACCGTCGCCGCCTGCGTTCCGGTCAGGCTCCCTTCCAGATCACCCAACAATCCGTCAAGCGTATCAAACCCTGTCACAATTCCGCTCATCACATTCCCCTTCATCCGGATACAGCGCCGCCAGCGCGTCCAGCACATCCCTGTTCATCGGCACCTCTGCCCCGATACCGGCCATCAGCAACAATTCCGCCGGCGTCAGGGCCCAGAACACCTCCGGCGACAGCCGCAACCGCACAAGGCCCAGCCGCATCAGCCCTGCCCAGTCCACCTTCATTCCGGCACGCTGAACGTCACCTTCAGCAACCGGCCCGCCGCCTGCGCCGCCACCACCGGACCGCCGACATCCATCCCCGCCAACTCCGAAACCGAAATGTCCAGCCCGCCACCACGCAGCCCCGCCCAGAGCAACGCCAACAGATCACGCGCCGAAAACGCCCCGCTCTCAAACCGTTGCACCAGTTCCATCAGGCTCCCGCTCTCCAACTCTGCCTCCAGTTCCGCCAGCGCCCCGAGGGTCAAGCGCATCACCCGCGCCCGCCCCTCCAGCACCAACTCCACCTCGCCACGATAGGGGTTTGCCATCATAGCGCCGTAAACGACAGCGCACCGGCCGACGCCAACGACAAATCATAGGCCGCCTCGCCGTCATGCTTGCCCGAATATTCCAGCGCGGTAATCTGGAACGGCCCCTCGATCACACCGAAGTTCGGGATGATAATCTGGAAATCCGACAATGTTGCATCAAAGAAAATCTGCCGCGCCCGCTCGTCGGTATAATCATCGCGAAACACCCCCGAACCGCTGATCGCGGCCGAGCGCACCCCCGCGCCCCCCAGCAACTCGCGCCACCCCCCGACACTGTCCAGACCGGTGATATCCACCGTCTCGGCGTTGAAGGTGATGCGGCTCGCCCGCAGCCCCGCGACTGTCTGGAAAGTCCCTGTGCCGTCCATGTCGATCTTGATCAACAGGTCTTTACCCTTTTGCGCTACCATCTTGTCATCCTTTGCTTAAACGTTTTCCACCACGGCCCGGAACCGCATGTCGATACGGCGCAATTCCGGCGCCACCCCCCGTTTTGCCTGCGCCTTGACAAACCGCAGCGCCACCAACGCGCCACCGCTCACCGGCAGGGCCGCATCCACCAGCACCGCACTCACGGCGGCCGCCACGGCCTTGGCCGCGCCGAACCCGCTCGCGGTCGAATGCACCGACACCACGAAATCATGTACCGCGCCGCTTGATGTAACCGACCCGAACGGGCGCACCACCTCTTCGCCCAACGTTACAAACTCGCCAGGCGGCAAACTGCTGCCAACCGGCAACGGCGCGTCATAAACCTCGCTTCCGACCAACGCCACCAACGCCGGATCCGCAACCAGCGCCGCATACACCGCGCCCTGCAAGGCGGCCGACAATGCCATACTCATTCCTTGCCCTCCTCGGCCCAGCACTCCAGCCAGCGTCCGTCCCCGTCCAGCTCCGACACCGCCAAAATCGAGAACACCCGCGCCCCCTCGCGAAACCGTTGCTCCGGCTTCGGACGGCGGGGCGCCCCGACGGGCGCGCCACGCACCACAATCCGCATCCGTACTTTCGATACATCACGTGCCCCGACAACCGCCTCGCGCCCGCCGCGCGCATCGACCATGGCCCAGACCTGCCCCAGCGGCTGCCAGACCACACCGAATCCGCCGACACCGTCCGGCGTATTCACCCGCTGTTCCAGAACCAGTTTTCGCGTCAAACGAACCTTCATCGCGCGCCGCCGATCCGGATCGCCCGATGGCTCTCCAACAAGGCCATAACGCCAAACGGCATCCCGTTCACCCGCCCCTCGCCATCGCGGTTCTCGTAATAACTCGCCGCCAGCAACAACATCGCCTGTCGCAAATCCGCCGGCACCTTTGCCCAGGTGCCAAAACCCGCCTCGAACCCGATCCCCACCGAACCGTCGCGCGGAATGGCGGGCAACACCGCACCCGTCGCCACCAGCTTCGGGCGCACGGCATCGGGCACCAACCGATAGGCCGCGCCATCCACAACCGTGCCAGTTCCGCCCGCATCGAACAGCGTCACGTCATTGATCGCGCTCACCGGCGCCACCGGCAACCCCTGCGCGCGACTCTCGATCCAGCGGGTCAGCCGCCAACCGAACTTGCGGCTCAACAAAACCTTGCCAATCCGCGCTTCGATCGCCGCCATGGCGGCACGCAGGCACACCTCCAGTACCGCATCCTCGGATCCGTCATCGGCAAACCCCGAGCCGAGCTTCAAGTGCGCCCCGAATTCCCGTATCGGCAGCTTCGCCACGCTCGGCGACGTCAATTCTTCCAAAATCATGTGCAATTCCCCTTTGCGACCCGAAACAGGATCGTGCGTTCCAACACGCGCCCCGCCGTGGTTTCAACGCGGCTCGTCACCATATAAATCCGCCCCGGTATCCCGCCTGAAAACCGTGCGCGACTGGTGGTTCCATCCACATCCTGAAACACCACCTGCAATTCCGCCGGCACATCCGCGACGGGGCGGACCGCCCAGCCAAGATCATCCAGAATCCGCTCGTATCGCTGCAAATACCCGCGATTCCAGTCCACCGTCAGCTCCAGTTCCGACTCCGGATCCTTCACAAAATATCCACTCATGATTGGCAATCTCCTTGAAATTGGCCCCCCGCACCGCTCGAGCGGAGGGAGTCGCAGCAAGCTGGACGATGCAGGGGGCCGACCCGCCCCGTTCGGGGCAGGCCCCCTCGCAAACCGTTAAGTCAGCGAGAATTTCAGAAGTTTGATCGCGGCAAAGTCGCTCACATCGCCGCCAATACGCTTGGTTGCATAAAACAGCACATGCGGTTTGGCACTGAACGGATCGCGCAAAATACGCAGGTCCGGACGCTCGGCGATGGTGTATCCGGCAGCGAAATCACCAAACGCCACCGCAACCGCGTCGGTGGCGATGTCCGGCATATCCTCGGCAATCAACACCGGATACCCCATCAGGCGCGCCGGTTCGCCGGCCGCCAGACCATCGGACCACAGGAAACGCCCGTCAACATCCTTCATCTTGCGTACCGCACCGGCGGTCTTGGAATTCATCACGAACGTCGCATTGGCGCGATAGCGCGCACCCAGCGCATAAACCAGATCGACAATCGCATCCGCCGGGGTCGAGGTGCTGAAATCCCCGGCATTGCCGGTCGGCACATAACCCAGACTACCCCAGGTCCACAGACCGTCCGCCACCGCCGGATAGCTCAGAAAACCCGTCGGCTTGTCCACGCCGTCGCCGGAAATAAACGCCAACCCTTCCGAGCGCGCAAACTTGTCGGCAATGCGTGCCGCCAGCCAGCCCTCGACATCAAAGGCCGAGTCATCCAGCAAGCGCTGCGACGCCTTGGGCAACGCGGACAGCTCGTGCAACGGAATGGATATCCGCTCCACCTGCGGCGTGCCGGTTTCCAGTTGCGCCGACGTCTCGCCCGCCCAACCGGCGCCAATATCGGTGCTGTCGACCAACACGTCATAGGCCGTTGCCTCCACCTGCACCACATTGGCGATACCGCGAACCGAGGCCGCACCGCGCAACACCCCGGAAATCTGCTCGGCCGTCTGCGGATCGACCAGATACCCGCCATCTGCCGCCACCGCCGTAGACAGCGCCTTTTCCTCGACCGCCAGCCCGCGCAAGGCATCATCGTCACCCGAACGCAAATAGGCCGCAAAGGCTTTCTTGTGCGGAATTTCAACCTCGGCAACAGCCGACAGCGCCGGACGGGCAGCGGCAATAGATTTGCGATCATACATGTTCAAACGATTTTCCTGTTCTTTGATTTTCGATTTGATTTCACTCTGAAACACACTGAATTCGCTCAAAAATCCCTGCATTTCGGCCTTGACTTCTGTCACAGGCATTTCCCCCGACAAACGGGCTTTCTGTTCCTTGACACCCATATTTTTCCCCATATTAGGCCAGCAGATCCCGCGCCTGCCGGAAGGTTTCGGCAAGGCTCGTCGCCAATGCCGTTTCGTCCTCCGAAGGCGCCACCCGCGCCCCGGACAACATCGGAAAGGTCACCAGCGACACTTCCCAAAGCTCGATTTCATGCAACAACCGCCCGGCGCCGGATTTTTCCGAACGCAGCGTGCGATATCCGATCGACAAGCCGTCAATCGCCCCGGCCTTCAGCAACGCCAACGCCTCGCGCCCGGCCTGTACCTCGTTCAGCAACCGCCCCTTTACGCACAGCCCCTTGCTGTCCTCGAACACGGTTTCCCAAACGCCGATCGGCTGTTGCGGATCATGCTGCCACAGCATCTTGACCTTGCCGCCCGTGGCCTTCATGCGCTCCAGCGACCCCAGATAGGCCCCCTTCTGCACCACATCGCCGCTCTGGTCACCGACATCGAAAAGCGAGGCATAGCCGGCAATTTCACCGTTCCCCTGCAAGCCGATTCCGCCTTTGAACCGACAAAACTTCGTCTCGTAGTCCGGCCGGTTTATCCTGTGATACCCCATGCGATCCCCTTTCTTCTGCACGCCTGAAAAATTCGGTGCAGGCACAGGTCTACCAAACCACTAAACCGGTTTAGTGGTTTGGTAATCCGCCCGCATCCAATTGAAATAAAATGACTATCCGCCCTGCACACCTGTCAGGAATTTATAAATCGCATCCGCCGAAAACATCGCCGCCGCTCCATAGACCGCCAGCCACATCCGCCGTTCCAGCCGCTCCAGCATCGCCTCGATCGCCTGCAGGCGCCGCTCCAGCCCCTGCCAGCGTTCCTCCGTCACCCGCTCGTGCGCCTCGATCCGCGCCGAGGCCGCATCGAACGGCTCATAGAGGTATTTCGACCCGCTGCGCCGGCTCATTCATCCGCCGCCAGCGCAGGCAGCCCAAGCATCTGCCGTTTTTCCACCTGCGTCAGGAACTCCGCCCCGGCCACCGCGCGCCACTTGGCCTCGCGCTCTGCCGCCAGCGCCGGAATCCCGTCCAGATCCGGCTTCAGCACCAGCCCCTCGCCAAACAGCGGCCCGAGCCACCCCGACAGCGCCGCCAGCGTCTTGCCCACCAGCGGCAGCACGGTCAGGCGGTAAAACGCCCGGTTCGCCTCCTGATAATTGGCATAGGTCGCATCCCCCGGCAGCCCCAGCAGCATCGGCGGCACACCGAAGGCCAGCGCCACCTCGCGTGCCGCGCTCTCCTTGGTTTTCTGGAACTCCATATCCGACGGGCTGAAGCCCATCGGTTTCCAGTCCAGCCCGCCTTCCAACAACATCGGCCGCCCTGCATTCGCCGCGCCCTGATGATGCGACTCCAGCTCGGCCACCAGCCGGTCATACTGGTCACCCGCCAGCGCGCCCATACCGTCCGCACCCTTGTAAACAATCGCCCCCGAGGGCCGCGCTGCATTGTCCAGCAACGCCTTCGACCAGCGCGAGGCCGCATTATGCACATCCAGCGCCTGCGCCGCCGCCTGCATCGGCGACAACCCGTAATGGTCGTCCAGCGGATGGAACGCCTTCACATGCAGCACCGGTGCGAATTCACCGCGCATATCGAACCGGTGCTTGCGCGCCCCCACCTTGTATTCATAGGCCACCGGCCAGCCATCCGCCCCCGGCACCACCGACATCCGGTCCGAGCGCAGCACATGCAATTCGCGCGGCAAGCCACGGGAATCCATCCCCGCCGCCTCCAGATAGCCGTCCCCCGACAGCAGGAACTGCCCGTAGAACGCCTCCAGCAAGGCCGCCACCCCCTGCCCGTCATTCGGTCGCGCCAGCAGGCTCAACAACGGATGCACCTCGAACCGCCGCGCGCCATCCTGCAACAATACCGGCACCGCCGCCGCCGCCTCGGCAATCATCTTGACGCAGCGAAACCCGACCGGATTGCCCGAAAACCCCGAGCGCGTCATGCTCACCGTATCCCGCGGCGACCAGGCCGCCCGACCCGCCCCGTGAAACGCAATCACAGGCGCCGCCGCCGAAGCCTTCTGCTCCGCCACTCCCCTGCTACCCTTGAAAAGCTGCAAAACCATTCCGCCCATGCTCCTGTCTGCCCGAAACCGTGCGCGACATATCCACTAAACCGGTTTAGTGGATTCAAACGACACGATTTTCCATAATTTATCCAATAGGTTGCCGTGAACCCACCCGGCCCTGACCAACCCGCTTCAATTCCACTAAACCGGTTTAGTGGGACTACAACCCCCGCACCCGCGGGCGCAAAAACGCCGCCGCCGGCACGATCATCAAATCGTTCAGCGCCCAGACCAGCGCATCCAGCCGGTCCGGACTGCCCTTGCCGGTAAACCCCGAGACCGTCATCGCGCACATCTGGTCCTCCAGCGCGCCAAAGCCGCCGCAATGGAACACCCGCCCCTGCTCGTAAAGCGCCGCCACCGGCTCCGCCCGTGCCGCCTTGCCGCGCGTCGCCCGCACCCCGCGATACGCCACCAGCGGGTCGATCGAACGCACCAGCGTCTCCACCAGATCGCCCCCCTGATTGACCTCCGCCACCAGCCGTTCAGCCCCGTATTCCCGCACCTTGGCCAGCGCCCGCTCGGCCCAGACCTGCGGCGACCCGCGCACCGTCGCATCCTCCAGAACATAGGCCCGCCAGTCCTTCGGCGCGCCCTCCATGCAGACACCGGCCACCACAATCCCGCATTCGTCCGACCCTGCATGACCGGTCACCGGCGGGTCCACCGCCACCACGATCCGGTCCAGTTCCGGCACATCGGCCCGACAGCCATCCAGCCCCTCCAGCGACCACAACGCCCCTTCGACATCGTTCAGCAACTCGCCCTGTAACTCCTGCCGGCCCAGCCGCGATCCCGCATATTTGTCCGTCACATAATCCAGAAAGCTCTCCGCCAGATTGGCCGCATTCGCCTCCGTTGGCGCGGATGTCGAGACCGTCCGCCCCTCCGCCAGCAACCCGCTCAACAATCGCGACGGCCGCGGAGTCGTCGTCACCACCTGCTGCGGCCGCTCTCCCAACCGCAACCCGAACTGCAACATGTCCCAGGCATCCTGCCCCTGCTTCCACTTCGCCAGCTCGTCCGCCCAGGCACAATCGAACTGCGGCCCGCGCAGGCTCTCGGGGTTGGAGGCCGAATACACCTCCGCCACCGCCCCGTTGGCCCAGACCAGCCGCTTGCGCGTCGCCTGCCACTCCGGCCGGCGGTCCGGCGGCGAGCAGGCCAGTATCCCCGACTCGCCGAACACCATCACCTCGCGCGCCTGCTCGATCGTCTCCCCGACCAGCGCCACCCGTCGGCACCGCCCCGCATCACCGGGCCGCGCCCCCTCCACCTGCGCGCGCACCCACTCGGCACCGGCACGGGTCTTGCCCGCCCCGCGTCCGCCCAGCACCACCCAGGTGGTCCAGTCCCCCTCCGGCGGCCGCTGATGCTCCAACGCCCAGACCTCGAATATCCACGGCAAGGCCAGCAGGGCATTCGGGCTCAACCCGTCCAGAAACGCCCCGACCTCATCCTCGTCCAGCGCGCCGAGCAAGTCGCTCAAGCACCTCTCCCCGCGCGGCCGCAAGGTCAAGCGCCCCGCCCCCGCAGTCTCTGCCACTATGTTTCGCAAGACCATTCTCGATCTCCATCACCTGGTTCAGCGCCCGCGCGAAATCCGCTGCCGAGCTGCGCACCTTCCCCGCCTCCGGCATATCCTCGCCGGACTGCAACCGTCGCACCGTCGCCAGCACCGCTTCACGCAGCACCTCGAATGTTTCCCGCGCCGCATCCAGCCTGCGCAGGGTCTCCTCCCGATCTCCGGGCCCCGTTTTTTTCATATATCCAAGCCTTACCTGCCCGCTCCGAGCAGAAACAGGAAAAGCGGCGCCAGTCTTTCGACCGTGCCGCTTGCCCATTTCTTCCAGCTTGCCTTGGGTTATACCCTAGAGCGTTCGCATTGTCAACAACTAAATCACAGGTTGTTCATTTCAGTTGCCGCCACGCTGTCGCTCGATCGCTCGCCACGCCGCCACATTGCGCTGATGTTCCTTGTATGTCTTGGCAAATGCGTGCCCGCCAGACCCATCAAGAACAAAATACAAATACGGTGTTTTTGCCGGATTGGCCGTTGCAAAAATCGCATCACGCCCCGGATTGGAAATCGGCGTCGGCGGCAACGCGGGAATCATATAGGTATTATAGGGCGTGTCCTTGTCCAGCTCCGACTGGAACAACTTGCGCCGCAACCGTTCCTTGCCCAGCGTCAGACCATAGCGCAGCGTCGCATCCGCCTGCAAACGCATGTTCTTCGCCAGCCGGTTGTAAAAAACCGAGGCAACCTTGGCCCACTCGCCGGCCCCCCCCGCCTCGCTTTCAACAACCGACGCCATAACCAGCAACTCTTCCTTGTTCGCCAACGGCAAATCCGCCGCGCGTCCGGCCCAGGCCTCGTCCAGAATTTTCTGCTGCGCCTTCACCATCCGGTCAACCACCGACTGGCGCGAATCACCACGCTGGAAACTATAGGTATCCGGCGCCATCATCCCCTCGGGCGGAATTTTCTCGACCGTTCCCGTCAGATCCGGATTGCCATCGATTTTAGCAATAATTTCCGCAGTATACAGCCCTTCCGGCAAGGTAATAAAATACTGGATGCTTTTTCCGGAGGTCAAAATATCCAGAATTTCCGTCATCGAGGCACCGGCCGGAATCAGATACTCCCCGAATTTCAGTTTGGTATCCCGTTTGGTATAGCGCGCTCCGATGCGAAACACCGACCCGTTCGAGATCAGCCCCTCGTCCTCCAGCTTTTGCGCAACTTTCGTCAGATTTGCCCCGCGCACCACCTCGAAAACCGTATCCGCCGCAATCGGGCCGGGGTTGCGAAACTGCCCTTGCCCCCAGGCAAACACCCCGCCCAGCGCCAACATGGCAATGATCAGAAACGTAAACGCATTCGCGGCAATACTGCGACCCATCTATTCGACTTTCCCCATCACGAGCGAGGCATTCGTGCCACCAAACCCGAAGGAATTCGACAAAACCGTGTCGATTTTCCGTTTCACCGGCCCATTCGCTGCCAGATCGATCCGGCTCTCCACCGGATTATGCAAATTGATCGTCGGCGGTGCGATCTGGTCGCGTATCGCCAGAATGCAGAAAATCGCCTCCACGGCCCCCGCCGCCCCCAGCAAATGCCCGATCGACGACTTGGTTGACGACATCACCGCCGTATCCGCCGCATCGCCCAACAAACGTTCCACCGCACTCAATTCAATGGTATCCGCCATGGTCGATGTGCCATGCGCATTGATATAGTCCACATCGGCCGGTTTGCGGCCGGCATGTTCCAAT
>CAZDLV010000073.1:0-9853 GCA_964506345.1 uncultured Rhodobacterales bacterium
GCAAAGGCGGCATCGATCGCCTGTTCGGTGCTTGGCTGCGCCACATGCGCGATGGCGGGGATGAGTCGTGCCGGGGATTTTCGCACACCGCACAGGCGCAGCCCGCGCGGGCGCCGCACCGCCAGTGCCAGCGCGGCGGCACCGGCGATCCAGATCTGCGCGCGGTGCAGGGCGGCGGTGTCCAGGACAATCGTCACCGTGCGCCCCCGTTTGCCAATCGCATAGGCCAGTCGCAGACGCCGGATTTTCTCGGACAGGCGCGAATACCATGCCGGCTTTTCAATCGTGTCCGAGCGCAGCGCCGAGGCATAGATTATCACATGCGTATCGCGACCGGTTTGTTCCGCGAGCGCCGCAATGCTGCGTGCCAGCAAGCGACGGGTGCGATACTGCAGCGGCACGCGGGCATAGGAATATACCGGCTCGCTTGCGGTAATAACCTCGGCACCGATGCGACCCAGACCATAGACCAGCCGTCCGGCGTGCGCGGCCCCGGCGGCGTCCTCGGGCGGCAGGTTGGCAATGACCACATAGCGCGGGTGTATTGTTCCGGTTGTGTCAAAGGCATTCTGCCCGGCATATTTCATCGCGGATCCAGTTGATGGCTGTCAGACGTATACGGTTGATTTCCTAACAGATGGTAAACGCCGGACGTGAAATGCGAAAGCCTTTTCCGGTTGTTTTCCATCTGCCCCTTCAAATCGTGCGGCAAACCGCTTAGGTTAAGGGTGGCGGGTGCTGACCTTCTCGTGAGAGGACTACATCCTAGTGGCCTTAAATCTTTGAACGGGAGCTGGCTCTGCGACTGGTCGTGGCCTAACGTATCCGGTGCCCACCTGTATATGCAGGCTCTCAAGGATACAGATCCCTCCACGGCTGCGACGGGCCCGCCACCAACTGCGTCGCTTTTGCGCTTGGCGTCACCGCGCGCCGCGCTACAATCGCGTTATGGATATTGCCCAACAGAAAAAACAGGCCCGCGCCGAAGGGTTCGCCCGCCGCAAGGCCGCGCACGAGGCCCGTGGCGATGCGGCCGAACGCGCTGCGGCCCACTTGCTGGACTATGTCGAAAGCATCGGCAATCCGGCCAACATCGCCGCCTACATGCCCATTCGCACGGAAATCGACCCGCTGCCTGCCATGCACGCCCTGCACAAACGCGGTCATCGCATCTGTGTGCCGGTCATCATCCGCGCCGGCCTGCCGCTGTCCTTTCGTGAATGGACCCCGGAAACGGTGATGTATGACGGCCCTTTCGGCGCCGCCATCCCGCGAGAGGGCGACTGGATCACCCCCGACCTGCTGATGGTGCCGCTTGTGGCCTTCGACGATCAGGGCTATCGTCTGGGCTACGGCGGCGGTTTCTATGACCGCTCTCTGGAACTGCTCCGCGCGAAACGCCCGATCCACGCGGCGGGCTATGCCTACGTCGGACAACAGGGCAGGGTGCCGGTCGAGGATACCGACCAGCGGCTGGATGCAATCATTACGGAAAACGGGATCACCCGATTCTAGGGCGGTGACCCATAAACCCCGCGCCGCCAGCCGCTGAAATGAAGCGATATCCACGCCCTTCGGGTTAGCCGTATTACCGCCCTGGCTGTGTTGCAACCCCTTGAAATAGCCCCGCTATTCCTGCGGGATTGCGCCTTGCCAGAACAAAAATCCGGCTAACTGGCGGTGCGGAGTTTATGGGTCACCGCCCTAACGCGGCCCCATCCGTATTGCCCCGTCCAGCCGGATCACCTCGCCGTTCAGCATCGGGTTCTCGACGATATGGCGGGCCAGTGCCGCGTATTCCGCCGGATCGCCGAGGCGTGACGGGAACGGCACCTGCGCGCCAAGCGAATCCTGTACCTCTTGCGGCAACCCTGCCAGCATCGGCGTCATGAACAGCCCCGGCGCAATCGCCATCACCCGCACCCCGTCGCGCGACAGATCCCGCGCCATCGGCAGGGTCATCCCGACAATCCCGCCCTTGGAGGCAGAATAGGCCGCCTGACCGATCTGCCCTTCAAACGCCGCGACCGAGGCGGTGTTCACAATCACCCCGCGTTCGCCCCCCTCCAGCGGGACCAGCTTCACCATCCCCGCCGCGCTCTGGCTGGTGACGTTGAAGGTGCCGATCAGGTTGATCTGGATGGTTCTGGAAAACGCCGCCAGATCATGCGGGTTCTGATCGCGGTCCACCGTTTTGCCGCCCGTGGCGATACCGGCGCAGTTCACGCAAATCCGTTCGGTGCCATGCACGGCCCGCGCCTGCGCAAGGCCGACGGAAACGGATTCCACATCCGCCACATCCACCTTGCAGAAATGCCCGCCGATTTCGGCCGCCACCGCCTTGCCGCGCGCCTCGTCCCTGTCGAAAATCGCCACCCGCACGCCTTCGGCGGCCAGCGCCCGCGCCGTCGCCTCGCCCAGACCGGAGGCTCCGCCGGTTACAATCGCGGATATTTTGTCCGAGAGCTTCATTTCGCCACCTCGATCGCAATCGCCGTGCCCTCGCCGCCGCCGATACAGATCGCGGCCACGCCCCTGGTCTTGCCCGCCCGTTCCAGCGCGTGCAGCAAGGTCACGATGATCCGCGTCCCCGAGGCCCCGATCGGATGCCCCAGCGCCGTCGCGCCGCCGTTCACATTCATGATGTCGCGCGAAACCCCCATCTCGGCCATAAAGGCCATTGGCACCACGGCAAAGGCCTCGTTGACCTCCCACAGGTCCACATCATCGACCGACCAGCCGATCCGCTTCAGCAGCTTTCGCGCCGCCGGAACAGGGGCGGTGGTAAACCAGCCCGGCTCCTGCGCGTGCGACCCGTGCCCCAGAATCCGCGCACGAATATCCAGCCCGCGCGCTTTGGCCTCGGACTCGCGCATCAGCACCAGCGCCGCCGCCCCGTCGGAAATGGACGAGGCATTCGCCGCCGTCACCGTGCCGTCCTTCTTGAACGCCGGCCGCAGGTTCGGGATCTTTTCGGGGCGTGCCTTGCCGGGCTGCTCGTCGATCTCCACCACCGTTTCGCCGCGCCGCGTCTTGACCGTCACCGGAGTCACCTCCGACGCAAACGCCCCGCTTTCAATCGCTGCCACGGCATTGGCCAGCGATTTCAGCGCATATTCGTCCTGATCCTCGCGGGTGAACTGGTATTTTTCGGCGCAATCCTCGGCAAACGTCCCCATCAGGCGGCCCTTGTCATAGGCATCCTCCAACCCGTCGAGGAACATGTGGTCGATCACCTGCCCATGCCCGATCCGCGCCCCGCCGCGCATTTTCGGCAGCAGATAGGGCGCGTTGGTCATGCTTTCCATCCCGCCCGCAACCACGACCGCGCCATTTCCCGCCAGCAACTGGTCATGCGCCACCATCACGGTTTTCATGCCGGAGCCGCACATCTTGTTCAGCGTCGTCGCCGGAACATCCTGCGGCAAACCGGCGGCAAACCCCGCCTGCCGCGCCGGTGCCTGCCCTTGACCGGCCGGCAATACACAGCCCATCAGCAACTCATTCACCTGATCGGGGGCCACGCCGGCGCGTTCCAGCGCCGCCCTGATCGCCGCGCCGCCGAGGTGCGATGCGGTTGCATCGGAAAAATCGCCCTGAAATCCCCCCATCGGGGTGCGCGCCGCGCCAACAATTACAACCGGATCGGACATGGTATTCTCCTGTTAACTGAACGTTGGGTCAGTTTTATCGCGCCGCCATGCACCCGTCCAGCGAAACGTTGCGTTTCGGCGTGCCGCCCGCCTGCCGACAAAACCACTAAACCGGTTTAGCGGTTTTATTAACCATCTCCAAACAGCGGAAATTCTGGACCTTTGCCCCGCGCCACCGTAAAACCGCGCCAAACAGCCGGAGCGCCCCATGACTGACGAAATCGAACCCGCACAGATTTACCTCGCCACCCCGCCGGCTTTCGAGCCGGGCGAACTCGCACCGCAACTCGCCGCCGTGCTGAAGGCCGCGCCCGTGGTCTGCGTGCGCATTTCCCTGGCAACCACCGACGAGCGCGCCCTGACCCGCGCGGCAGATACGCTGCGCGAGGTTTGCCACGCGGCCGATGTGGCGATCGTGATCGATGACCATTTCCGCATGGTAAAACCACTCGGCCTCGACGGGGTGCATCTGAGCGACGGGGCGCGCCATGTGCGCGACGCCCGCAAGGAACTGGGCGACGACGCCATTGTCGGGGCCTTTTGCGGCACCTCGAAACACGCGGGGCTGACGGCGGCGGAGATCGGCACCGATTACATTTCCTTCGGCCCGCTGGCGGCGGGGGCGCTCGGCGACGGCGAGGTGGCAGAGGTGGAGCTGTTCCGCTGGTGGTCCCAGATGATCGAGGTGCCGCTGGTAGCCGAGGGCAACGCTACGATGGACGGCATCGCGGGCGTCAAGGAATACATCGATTTTCTGACCGTGGGCGAGGAAATCTGGAACGACGAGGCCGGCGCGGTCGCGGCGGTGAAACGGCTTATGGGCGCGTTGAAGTAGCGGCCAGATCCGCTTCCAGCCCCGCGCGCACGACACCCTCGCAATAGGCGGCGAGGGCCTTGCGGGTTCCGAAATCGCCGGCGCGCACCGGATCGTGGAAGGTCACGCGCACACGCCCGCCGCGCGATCTGGCCAGAACCGTCAGGATATGGTCCAGAAACCCCATGTCGCCCCACCAGCCGTAAAACTCCGGTATCTCGCCGTCGGGGGCAAAATAGGTGATTGTCGCGGGCTGGATCCAGACATGGTCGATCAGGTCCGGCGTATGAAACGCGCCGAACAGACTGGACCGGAACTTGAGCACCCGCACGCCGTCGGTGCTGGTCCCCTCGGGGAAAAAGCAAAGCTGCTCGCCGCGCTCCAACCGTTCCAGCAAGGCCTGCTGGTGTTTTTTGGCGTGGGACTGGCGGCGCTCGATAAACAGGGTGTTGGTGATCCGGCCAAGAAACCCGATCAGCGGCCAGTTACGGACCTCGGCCTTGGCGACGAACGAAATGCGGGCGGCGGCGTTGATGCTGAAAATGTCGATCCACGAGACGTGATTGGCAACCATCGCCCCGCCTCTGGCCATGTGCTGCCCGCGCAGTTCCAGTTTTATCCCGCATAAAAACACCCCCATACGCGCCCATATCTGTGCGATGTACCGGGTGACCGGCAGCGGCAGGAATTTCTCGACGACGTAAAACAGCAGGTAAACGACCAACAGAATACCGGTGCCGGCCAGCATGGCGCCACCGCGCAGGATCACCCGCGGCCACTCGCGTGGTGCAGGGGGGGACAATTCCGGTTCCCATTCGCCGAACCACTCCATTATTTCCCCCTGTCGCGGGCATAGAACGCCCGGTATTTTCCGACCATCTTTTCGGTGTCCATGATCAGGCAGACATCTATTGTATTGAACGCACGGTCGATGAAGGCGCCCTCGCCGACAAATCCGCCAAGGCGCAGATATGCCTTGATCAGCGACGGAATCGCCTTTAGCGCCCGGGTTTTATCGATCTGTTCCATCGTCAGACTGTCCATCGGCGCGCAGGACTGCGGGCGGGCGGTGACACGCAATTCCGGCGGTGCCAGCGCGGTGTGGTGCAAATAGGACAACGGTTCCGCCAGCGGGCGCGGGTCGGTGCCGTGGAAACTGGCAACCCCGAACAGCACGCGGATATCATGGCGCAAAACGTAGGCCCCGAGCGCATCCCATAACAGGTGCAACCCGACCCCGCCGCGCGCCTCTTTCGCGATGCAGGAACGGCCCAGTTCCAGCGTTTCGCATTCCAGTGATTCCAGTTTCGACAGATCGTATTCCGTCGCACCGTAAAACCCGGTTCCGGCGCGGGCGCGTGATCCGCGCATCAAACGGTAAACGCCGACCACCGCGTCGCCAGCCCGGGTATCGATCAACAACAGATGTTCGAAATACGGGTCGAACCTGTCCATTTCACGGCGCACCGCCTGTTCCGCAGGGCTGGCAGCGGCGCCCATTTCCTCGACGAAAACCTCGTATCGCAGGCGCTGTGCGGCGGCGATATCATCGGGGGTTTCGGCCAGCCGGACCTGATAGCGGGATGCGTCGGTTATCATGCGGGCGTGGCCTCCGGCCCTTGGTCCTCGGGATGTCAGCGCGCAATCTAGGCAAAACCGGCCGGATTCGCAACCGGTGTATCTGGCATGGAAAAATCCATTTAAGGTTGTAATTTATGGAATTAACTTTACTTTAACGAATTCGAGACAGGTTAGTCGCGTCCGGCCGTTACTGGTGCGGACTCAAGCAGAATAACGGAGCCGTTAATGACCACTTTGCCGGAATGCTCGAAATTGACCGTGATGCGGTCGCCGACCACCGATTGCACTTGCCCAAGGCCCCAGTCGGGGCGGTCGGGGTGGCGCACAATGTCGCCGGGTTGCCAGAACTGGGTCATGGATCCTCGCAGGGTGGCATCATGAACACGCCCTCTATCGACGCACTGGTTTCGTCGCGAATCTGTCACGACCTGATCAGCCCGGTCGGGGCTATCGGCAATGGTATCGAATTACTGGAGGTCATGGCAAGCACCACGCCCGAGGTTGGCCTGATTTCACAAAGTGTCGCCAGCGCCCGCGCCAAGTTGCAGTTTTTCCGCATCTGCTTCGGCCAGAGCTTCGACGGCGCGGTCCTGGGCATTCCCGAGGTGGAAAAAACCGCCGCGGCCATGCTGGAATCAAAGCGGGTAACGCTCGCCTGGCAAGGTCTGCCCGAAGCGACGCCGCGCATCGAGATAAAACTGGTGTTTCTGCTACTGCTGTGCGTGGAAACGGCGCTGCCGCTGGGCGGGGACCTGCGGGTTGCAAACGCCGGTGGCGTCTGGACGATCACGGCAAACGCGCCGCGGGTCCAGGTTGGCGATGCGTGGAAAATTCTGGAATGGCAAATGCCGGCGGAACCGGTGAAACCGGCATTGGTGCAATTTCCGCTGGCCCGCGATCTGGCGCGTGATCTGGGCCGGACGGTGGATATGCAGGCGGAAGAATCCGGTTTGCGCGTTACACTATAGGTTTCAGCCCGTCGCGAAACCGGCGCATGTTGGCCTGATAGGACAGGGCCGAGGCACGCAGGCTCTCCACGGTTTTTTCGTCAAGCTGCCGGATGATCTTTGCCGGCGCCCCGACAACCAGCGAACCGTCGGGGATTTCCTTGCCTTCGGTGACCAGCGCACCGGCGCCGATCAGGCAGTCGTTGCCGATTTTCGCGCCGTTCAGAATGGTTGCCCCCATGCCGATCAGGGTGTTGTCGCCAATGGTGCAGCCGTGCAGCATGGCCTTGTGGCCGACGGTGCAGCCGCGCCCGACGGTCAGCGGAAACCCCATATCGGTGTGCATGACGGTGTTTTCCTGCACATTGGACCCTTCACCGATGCTGATACGTTCGTTATCGCCGCGCAGCGTGCAGCCGAACCAGATCCCCGTGGCTTCCGCCAGCACCACATCACCGATGATATTGGCATCCGGCGCGATCCAGAAATCGCCACTTTCGGGGAATTGCGGCGCGCGGCCGTCCAGCTGGTAAATCATTTTCGACGCTCCTCGAATTCCGCATTCAACTTTTGCACAAAAGGCGACAGCTCCGGCCGGCGGTCACGGCGCAGGCGTTCGGCCACAAGGATGGCGCGCAGGTTGTTTTCCGCGCGCGCCAGATCGTCGTTGACCAGCACATAGTCGTATTCGGCCCAATGGCTGATTTCATCGCGCGATTTGTCCATACGTCCGGCGATGGTTTCCGCACTGTCCTGCCCGCGCTTTCGCAGGCGTTCCTCCAGCGTGGCAATCGAGGGCGGCAGAATGAAAATCGAAACCACCGCGTCTTTCAGCGACGAGTTGCGAATTTGCTGCCCGCCCTGCCAGTCCACGTCGAACAGCACATCGCGCCCGGCGGTAATCGCCGCCTCGACCGGCGCGCGCGGCGTGCCGTAAAGGTTCCCGAAAACCTCGGCATGTTCCAGCATCTCGCCGCTTCGCGCCATCGCCTCGAATTGCTCGCGGGTTTTGAAGAAATAGTCGGTGCCGTCCACCTCGCCGGCGCGCGGAGTGCGGGTGGTGGCGGAAACCGAAAACTGCACCTCGGGGTCGTCCTCCAGCACGCGGCGCGACAGGGTGGACTTGCCCGCCCCCGAGGGCGAGGACAGGATGATCAGCAGGCCACGGCGTTTCAGCATCATTTACTCCAGATTTTGCACTTGCTCGCGCATTTGATCGATTACCAGCTTGAGATCAAGCCCGATCGCGGTCAGGTCGGGCGAACCGGATTTGGAACACAGCGTGTTGGTCTCGCGGTTGAACTCCTGCATCAGGAAATCGAATTTGCGCCCGACCGGACCGTCGTTGCCCAGCAACGCGCGCGCCGCCGCGATGTGGGCATCAAGCCGGTCCAGTTCCTCGGTCACGTCGGCCTTGACCGCCAGCACCGCCAGTTCCTGCGCAAGGCGGCCCTCGTCGGCCAGATCGGTGATGTCGAGCAAGGCGCGGACCTTGTCGCGCAGCAGATCCCCGGCGGCCGCATTGCGGGCCCCGGCACTGGCGCGGGCCTGCGCGGCGAGGGTTTCGATCTGCCCGAGTTGCGCCGCAAGGATTTCACCCATTGCCGCCCCCTCGGCCAGACGGGCCTCGGCAAAGGCCGCGACCAGATCGTCGATTTGCGCCCTGGCTGCGGGCAGCCAGACGGCCGGGGTATCCTCGCCGGACCAGACCACCGGATTGGCGACCAGTTCCGCAACCGACAGGCGGTCGGTGTTCATGCCCCCGGCCTCGGCCATGCGCATGGCCTCTTTTGCGGCGGCGATCACCAAGGCGAGGTTTTCGCGGTTCAGGCGCGGTCCGGCGCTGCCCCCCGACGGCGAGAGTTTCAGCGACACCGAAACATTCCCGCGTTTCAGGCGTTTCGCGATGGCAGCGCGCAGCAGCGGTTCCAGCGTCTCCGCGCCCTCGGGCAGACGCAACCGGATGTCGAGGCCGCGCCCGTTGACCGACCGGATTTCCCAAACCCAGTCGGCACCGCGTAAATGGCCCGAAAGGCTGGCGAAACCTGTCATGGACTGCATAAAAACCCCCTTTTGATGAATCGGTTAATCATTGTTAACGCATTGTTAACCAAGGTTCAGCAAAATGCTCTCAATTCCGCTAAAATGGTATACATTAAGGATGTATTAACTATTCGAGGCGGCACATCGGGGCCGAAAATATGATGTTCAGGGATACCATTTCCATTCTTCACGACCATTGGCAGGGCCTGCGCGAGGGGCGGTTGCCGCCGTTCCGCTCGGAAATTTCGCCGCGCGACATTCCCGATGTTCTGGACACGCTGTTCATTCTGGAACACCTGTCGGCGGGCGATACGCGGGTGCGGATTGCCGGCCTGACCATCTGCGAAATGATGGGAATGGAGGTGCGCGGCTTGCCGCCCGAAGGTTTCTTTGTGGACGGGGCGCGCGACCGGTTTGCCGCCATTCTGGCCGCGGTTCTGGCTGGGCCGAAGATTGCCGAACTGCGGCTGGATACACGGGATTCGCCGGATAACACGGCGCAGGTGCGGATGGTGTTGCTGCCGCTGCGCTCGGATTTCGGGGATGTCAGCCGGATCATCGGCTGCGTGGACCGTGCGCCCGCCGGCCTGACAGCACCGGTCCGTTTCGATATTGCCGCCGCCGACGTCCGTCCGCTCCGACGCGAACGGGCGGTCGGATTTGCCGGGTCGCAAGCCGGATTCGCACCGGCCTTGCGCGCCATAAACGGGCGCGGGACCGGTGGCGGCACACGACGCAGCGCCGGTTTCCTGAAGGTCGTGACCTAGGGTCAGGACCCATTAATCCGGCGCGCGCAGCGTCATCGGCGCGAAATA
>CAZDLV010000074.1:0-9791 GCA_964506345.1 uncultured Rhodobacterales bacterium
GGACAAGTGGTATAACTTCTATTGCGATATCTTCGGCTTCAGGCAGATCCGGTTTTTCGACATCAAGGGCAAGATGACCGGCCTGTATTCCCGCGCCCTGACCTCGCCCTGCGGGCGCATCCGCATCCCGATCAACGAAAGCGCCGACGAAAACAGCCAGATCGAGGAATACCTGAAACAATACAACGGCGAAGGCATCCAGCATATCGCCGTGGCGACCGAGGATATCTATGCCTCCACCGACGCGATTGCCGCCAAGGGCATGGAATTCATGCCCGCCCCGCCCGACATGTATTACACCATGAGCCACAAGCGCGTGCCCGGCCATACCGAACCGGTCGGGCGCATGAAGAAAAACGGCATCCTGATCGACGGCGAAGGCGTGGTGGACGGCGGCGAGACCCGTATCCTGTTGCAGGTGTTCTCGAAAACCGTGGTCGGCCCGATCTTTTTCGAATTCATCCAGCGCAAGGGCGACGACGGTTTCGGCGAGGGCAACTTCAAGGCCCTGTTCGAAAGCATCGAGCGCGACCAGATCGAACGCGGCGTGATTTCCGAAGGCGTCTGATGCACTACACCGACTTTCCGGAGGCACCCGCCAGCGGCACGGCCCTGTGCGAAATCGACGACATCGCCGGCGGCCTGCACAGCGCCTGCCTCGGCGGTTTCGCCTATCTGGTGCTGGATAGCGCAGACGGCCCGCGCGCCTATGTCAACGCCTGCCCGCACCAGTTTTTGCCGCTCGACCACCGCGGCGATCAGGTGATCGGGGCGGACGGGCGGTTGCTCTGCACCAACCACAACGCGGCCTTCGATGCACAAACCGGCGAGGGGCTGGATGGCTTCGGCCTTGGCTGCGCGCTTGTCGCCATTCCGCTGCGTCGCGAGGGGAAGCGGCTGCTGGTGGCATAGCGCGCTGGTATCTCCACTAAACCGGTTTAATGGATGTGTCGCGGCGTGGAACCTCTCGTCCCCTATGGTAATATTATAATTTTATTTCAATGGGTTGCCGTGATTTAACATATCCACTAAACCGGTTTAGTGGATATGAATCCCAGCCAGCCACCGCCAGCCACAACCACCCCCTTCCCGCATGCAAATCCCGCAAGGGGTTGATTTATCGCGCCGGACCCCTCATATACCAGCCTTCACGTCAGTACCCCCGAAGCACTTCAGCGTCTTGAGGCATTGACACAGCCCAAAGGGATACATTTTGACGAAGACCACCTTCCAGAGCTTCGGCCTGGACCAACGCCTGTTGAACGCGCTCGGCCGTTCCGGGTTCACCCACCCCACCCCCATCCAGGAACTTTCCATTCCGGCGCAGCTGACCGGCCGCGACATCCTCGGCGTGGCACAGACCGGCACCGGCAAGACCGCCGCTTTCGGCCTGCCGATCCTGCATCACATTCTGCAGATGCCCGGACGGCCAAGCCCGAAATCCTGCCGCGCCCTGATCCTCGCGCCGACGCGCGAGCTGGCCGTGCAGATCGAGGACAACTTCCGCGAATTTTCCGGCGGCGCCGGCATCACCACCTGTCTGGTACTCGGCGGCGTTTCGCGCGCCGGCCAGATCAAGAAAATCAGCCGCGGCGTCGATGTCCTGATCGCCACCCCCGGCCGACTCGAAGATCTGATGAACGACAAGAAAATCCGCCTCGACGAAGCCCGCTTCGTGGTATTGGACGAGGCCGACCGCATGCTCGACATGGGGTTTGTGCAGCCGGTGAAACGCATTCTCGCCCGCCTGCACCCGCGCCGCCAGTCGGCGCTCTTCTCGGCCACCATGCCGAAAGAGGTCCGCGGTCTGGCCGAGAGTTTCCTCAAAGACCCCCTGCGGGTCGAGGCAACCCCGCCCGCCACCACCGTTTCCAAGATCGAGCAGCGCGCCGAACTGATCGACGGCCCGCTGAAACGCCCGCGCCTGCTGGAGCTGGTCACAGCCCCCGAGGTCGAGCGCGTCATCGTTTTCGCCCGCACCAAACGCGGCGCCGACAAGGTGGCCAAGAACCTGATCACCGACGGTGTCGAGGCCGAAGCCATTCACGGCAACAAGGCCCAGAATGCCCGCCAGCGCGCACTGAACAAATTCCGTCAGGGATACGTCAAGGTGCTGGTCGCCACCGACATCGTGGCGCGCGGCATCGACGTGCCGGGCATCACCCATGTCATCAATTTCGACCTGCCGGACGAGGCGGACAACTACGTCCACCGCATCGGCCGCACCGGGCGCAACGGGGCCTCGGGCATTGCCATTACGCTGTGTTCACCGGACGAGCTGAAAAAACTCGCTGCCGTGGAAAAAATCACGCGACAGGTGCTGATCGAGCGTGACGGACCGGATCCGAAACCCAAGAAGCCGAACAAGGGCTGGCAGGGCAAGCGGCGTGGCGGCGGCGGTGGAAACCGCACCCGTGGCGCAGGCAATCCGGCAGGCCACACCAACCAGAAACGGCGCCGTCCGAACCGGAGCAAATCCGGTGGTCCGGCCCGTGCTGCCAGCTAGAAAAATTCGCCAAACTTGATTTTGCGCCGATCTTCGGTCTAGGCTCTCTCCTGCAAAAAACCGGAGGGGGCATGAACTCCCTTCAAAACAAAAGGGGAGAATATGACTGAAGTAGCTGAAGGAGCGCCGCTCCCGCAGGTAGCGGAGCTTGATTTTTCGGATCTCGAAGTGGCATTGCGCAAGGGATGGGCCGATTTCCGGGCTTGTCCTGTTTACGGAATGGTGTTCGGCGCGATTTTTTCCGCCGTCGGGATTTTGCTCTATATGCAATTCGTTGTCTGGCGTTCCGACTGGTCGATCGTGCCGCTGGCTGCCGGTTTTCCCATCGTCGCCCCCTTCATCGCCGTCGGCCTCTACGAGGTCAGCCGGTTACGCGAGAAGAACAAGGAAACCAACTGGCGCGACGTGATCCGCGCGATTTACGCGGAACGCAAACGGCAGGTGCCTTCGATGGCCTTTGTCGTGCTGTTCATCTTCCTGATCTGGGTCTACATGGCCCATCTGGTGTTCGCGCTGTCCTTCGGGCTGAAACCGTTGACCAATGTCATGACCTCCACCGACCTGCTGTTCACGGCCGAGGGCATCCGCATGTTGGTAATGGGCACGGTGACCGGCGGGGTATTGTCGTTCATCCTGTTTTCCATCACCGTCGCCGGCATTCCGCTGCTGGTCGATCGCGAAATCGACGTGGTCTCGGCCATGATCACCAGTTTTTCGCTGGTGCTGAACAATTTCGCCGTAATGATAAGCTGGGGTTTCTTCGTCGGGCTGGTGCTGTGCCTGTCGATGTTGCCGATGTTTCTGGGGCTGATCATCAGCCTGCCGGTACTGGGACATGCAACCTGGCATCTGTACCGGTTGGCAATTCTGGACTGACCCGCCCGAAATCACGGTGTCGCCCCCGTTGGCGGCACCACAAAATAACGCCGCATATCAGGTAAAGTTAATATTCACATATTCGCTTGTTTAACTTTTTCTTCACAAACATGTGATTCGCCCTTAGGCTGTGCCTTCCAACAAGGGAGGAAATAATGAAAAAAATACTGACTTTGATTGCGACATCCATGACGATGTTGCTGTTGGCCACGCTGCCCGCCAAGGCAGACGGGGATGGCATTCACTATCTTGCGCTGCAAATCAGCGACAATAACGCCCAGAAAATGACTACTGTGTTGAATGTGGCGGCCAACGTCACGCGCTATTACGAAAGTCAGGGCGAAGAGGTGCAGATCCGCATCGTTGCCTTTAACGCCGGTCTGCACATGCTGCGCACAGACACCTCGCCGGTGCTGGAACGCGTGGTGTCGTTCGGGCAAAGCATGCCGAACGTGACTTTTGCCGCCTGCAACAACACCATCAAGGGCATGACCCGCAAAGAGGGCAAAGCCCCCCCGATCACCGAATACGCCGAGGTCGTTCCGGCGGGTGTGATCGAACTGATGAAACTGCACGAACAAGGCTGGACAATCATTCGCCCGTAAAATCAAACGGATACGCAAACGAAAGGGCGGGGAATTCCCCGCCCTTTTTCCATTCCGGCAGCGCGCCTAGCTGATCCGCTGCAACAGCGCATCGACGGAGGCCTTGGCGTCACCATAAAACATGCGGGTGTTTTCCTTGTAGAACAGCGGGTTCTCGATGCCCGAATACCCCGTCCCCTGCCCGCGTTTGGACACAAAGACGTTCTTGGCTTTCCAGACTTCCAGAACCGGCATACCGGCGATGGGGGAGTTGGGATCCTCCTGCGCGGCGGGGTTCACAATGTCGTTGGACCCGACCACGATTACCACGTCGGTATCGGGGAAGTCGTCGTTGATTTCGTCCATCTCCATCACGATGTCATAGGGGACTTTTGCCTCGGCCAGCAGCACGTTCATGTGGCCGGGCAGGCGACCCGCCACCGGATGGATGGCAAAACGCACCACCTTGCCCTTGGCACGCAGGCGTTTGGTCAGCTCGGAAATCGACTGTTGTGCCTGCGCCACGGCCATGCCGTAGCCCGGCACGATCACCACGGTGTTTGCCTCTTCCAGCGTCGCGGCAACGCCGTCGGCGTCGATGGCCACCTGCTCGCCCTCGATCTCCATCGCGGGGCCGGCGGGGCCGCCGAAACCACCGAGGATAACCGAAATAAACCTGCGGTTCATCGCCACGCACATGATGTAGGACAGGATCGCGCCGGAGGAACCGACCAGCGCCCCCGTGACGATCAGCAAATCGTTGCCGAGCATAAAGCCCGTCGCCGCCGCCGCCCAGCCGGAATAGCTGTTCAGCATGGAAACCACGACCGGCATATCCGCGCCGCCAATGGCCAGAACCAGATGCGCGCCGATGGCCAGCGCAATCAGGGTCATCAACAGCAACGTCCAGATACCGGCCCCGTTCAGGAACATCAGCAACAGCATCAGCGACACCACCAGCCCCGCAACGTTCATGGTGTGGCGGTAAGGCAGGATCAACGCCTTGCCGTCAATCTGCCCGGCCAGCTTGCCATAGGCGACAATCGAGCCGGTGAAGGTGATGGCGCCGATAAAGACCCCGATAAAGACCTCGATTTCGTGGATGATTACCTCGGCATTCGTCAGGCCTTCGGCGACGTTCAGATAGGAATTGATACCGATGAACACGGCCGCCAGCCCCACAAAGGAATGCAGCGCGGCCACAAGTTGCGGCATGCCGGTCATTTCGACCCGTTGGGCCACCACGGTGCCGATGGCGGCACCGATGGCCATCATCGGGATCAGGAACCAGTAGGAGGTGACGTTGGGACCAAAGACGGTGACAAAAACGGCAATCCCCATGCCGATGATGCCATACCAGACAGCGCGTTTGGCTTTTTCCTGATCCGACAGCCCGCCCAGCGCGAGGATGAACAGAACAGAAGCGGCGATATAACCGGCGGTTACGAGACCAATACTCATGTCATCAACCCCTTAGCTTTTCTGGAACATGGCCAACATGCGACGGGTGACCATAAAGCCCCCGACGATGTTGATGGATGCGATCAATACGGAGATACCGGCAAGTAACGGCACCCAGAATCCGCCGGTGCCGATTTGCAGCAGGGCACCAAGGATGATGATCCCCGAAATGGCGTTGGTGATCGCCATAAGCGGCGTATGCAGCGCGTGGCTGACGTTCCAGATCACCTGGAACCCGATAAAGACCGACAGCACGAACACGATGAAATGTTGCATGAAACTGGCCGGCGCATAGCCCCCGATCAGCAGCATCAGCAAACCGCCCGCGACCAGCAGCATGGTTTGCTGCTGTCCGGCCTTTTTCATGGCGGCGGCTTCCTCGGCCCTGATTTCCTCGGCGGTTTTTTCCGGTTTCTGCTCGGTCTTGGCGGCAATCGCCTGCACTTTCAGCGGCGGCGGCGGGAAGGTGATCTCGCCACCCGTCGTGACCATGGCCGAGCGGATCACGTCGTCTTCCATGTTCAGGACCGGCTCGCCGTCCTTTTCCGGTGTCAAATCGTCGATCATATGCCGGATGTTGGTGGCATAGAGCAGCGAGGATTGCGTCGCCATGCGGCTGGGGAAATCGGTGTAGCCGATGATGGTGACATCGTTGTCGGACACCACTTTTTCGTCCATGACGGTCAGGTCGCAGTTGCCGCCCTTTTCGGCCGCAAGGTCCACGACAACCGAGCCGGGTTTCATCGCCTCGACCATGTCTTTCAGCCAGAGCTTCGGCGCGTCGCGGCCCGGGATCAGGGCGGTGGTGATGACGATATCCATATCCGGTGCCAGCTCGCGGAATTTTTCCAGCTGCTTCTCGCGGAATTCCGGGCTGGAGGGCGCGGCGTATCCGCCGGTGGCGGCACCGTCCTGCACACCCTCGTCAAAGTCGAGATAGACAAACTCGGCGCCCATGCTCTCGATCTGTTCGGCCACTTCGGGGCGCACGTCGAAGGCATAGACAATCGCGCCAAGCGACGTCGCCGTGCCGATGGCGGCCAGACCGGCCACACCGGCGCCAACGATCAGCACCTTGGCCGGCGGCACCTTGCCCGCGGCGGTGATCTGTCCGGTGAAGAACCGGCCGAAGTTGTTGGAGGCCTCGATCACCGCGCGGTAACCGGCGATATTGGCCATCGACGACAGCGCGTCCATTTTCTGCGCGCGGGAAAT
This sequence comes from uncultured Rhodobacterales bacterium, assembly GCA_964506345.1. Lineage (GTDB taxonomy): Bacteria > Pseudomonadota > Alphaproteobacteria > Rhodobacterales > Rhodobacteraceae > NORP23. The sequence continues at coordinate 6,643 of CAZDLV010000074.1, forward strand.
ACGCGGCACCATGTCCATGGCGATGGCGTTCACGCCCCTGGTTTTCAGCTTTTTCAGCAGGGTGTCGTTCTGCGCCGGCCAGATGAAGGAAACCAGCGTCTGGCCCTTGCGAAAACGTTTGACCTCGATTTCCTCGGGGCCGCGAACCTTGACGATGATGTCGCTGGCCTTCCACAGGGCGGCGGCGGTTTTCACCACCTCGACGCCGGCGTCGATATAATCCTGATCCGAGAAGCGCGCGCCTTCGCCCGCGCCGGTCTCGATCACACATTCATAGCCCAGTTTCTGTAACTGAAGCGCGGATTGCGGCGTCATTGCCACCCGGGCCTCACCCGGAAAAATCTCTTTAGGCGCACCTATTTTCATTTTGTCGTTCCTTAGTCCTGATGGGAGGAAGGGGTTTGACCCTACATCTAGCGGCATAGTGGAACGATTCAAAGTCCGCGACGAAAGAAAATGTCGATATGCGGCAAAAAACCTGACAAATATGATAATGAAATTCCGGCTAGACCTTCTGGAAGCCGTGAATCAGGTATCTGAGGCCGAGCATGGCCCCGATAAAGATCGAGCCAAGCACGATCGGCGCGCTATAGCTAAGCGCCGAAAAGGCGGTCAGCCCCTGCCCGATCGAACAGCCGATGGCCAGCACCCCGCCGGTGCCCATCAGGAACGCGCCCAGCACCGACCGGCCAAGTTCGCGCGCATCGTCGCAGGCTTCCCAGCGGAAGCGGCCCTTGATCTGCGTGCCGACGAAAGATCCCAGAACAACCCCCGCCACCGAACCGGTGCCGAAATTCATCGAGGCCCCCGTCCACGTCATCACATAGACCAGCGTTTCGCCCAGCGGGGCGGAAAAGCTGTGCGATTCAATTTCTGCACCGCCAAAGCCGTTGGCGGCAATCCACGAGGTCCCCCACCAGCCCGACACGATGGACAACCCGACGACCACCGACCAGAAAACATGGCTGCCCGAGGTCCGGAACCCCTTGTCCCAGAACGCCCACAACGCAATCAGCGCCGCAATGGCCAACGCCGGAAACAGCGCCGGAATACCAAGGCCGGTGCCAAGCAGATCGGCAATGCCCTGCGCCGGTGCGGCCGGATCAACCAGCGTGGTCGGAAACAGAATTTCGCGCAAGGCGGCGGTCGGGCCGCCAATCATCATATAGGCGGAAATCGCCATGACGGTGGCCACGATAAAGCTGCGTAAATCGCCCCCTGCCATGCGCGCCAGCGCGCCAAAGCCGCAGTTGCCCGCCAACGCCATACCCCAGCCGAACATCAGCCCGCCCAGAACGGCGGCTATCAGACGGAACTTGAAGATAAAAAATCTGGAGGTCGCATATTCCACCTGCCCCGTGGCATTCAGGACAAACACCCCGGTGATCGCCACCGCAATCGCCAGCCCCCACATCCGCAGGCGCTTTTTATCCCGCCCGTAAAGCGCGTCCTCGATCGCGCCAAGCGTGCAAAACCGCCCGATCGCCGAGGCAAGCCCCAGACCGACGCCGCCGAACAGACCGACAAGCGCGGCAAGCTGGTTATCGGTCAGGGTTTCCATCATGCCCGCCGCCCCCCTTTGCGGGCATTTTCCGCCGCGTCTTTTTCCGGATCGAACGCGCAGAACATATCATACACCAGCTCGATCATCTGCGCGGCTTTGCGGTCGCCCAGCGAATAATAGATCGTTTTGCCGTCGCGGCGCGAATTCACCAACCCTTCAAGCCGCAACCGCGCCAGTTGCTGGCTGACCGCCGCCTGGCGCGAGGACAGCAGCTTTTCCAGCTCCGTCACGGATTTTTCCCCGGAAACCAGATGACACAGGATCATCAAACGACCTTCGTGGGCCAATGCTTTCATGAAATCGGTCGCGGTTTTGGCGCTGCTTAGCACCTCCTCGATCGCTTCGTCGGTCATGTCAGGGGATAATGTGGGCAGGGTCATTGCCGCTCCTTACAATAATCAGGAGCCACCCGGCTGTGTCAGTTCCGCCGGCAGCTCGGAAAGCATCTGGTCGAGCAGCCCCCAGAAAAAGGCCTCGCCCGGGTACCCTTCTATCCGGTTTACCTCCACCCCGTCTACCAGCAAGATAAACGTCGGCGTGAACTGCGGGTCGCTTGCCAGTGTAATACCGTCCGGAACAGGGTCGTTAATGTCGTGATCCATCAGCGGCGCAATCTTGCCCTCGTCGGTTTTGCCATAGATAGGACCGATCTCCTTGTGCCATTTGGCGCACCACGGACAACTCTCGGTTTCGACCATCATCAGGCGAACCTCGGCAAAGGCCGAACCGGCAAAAAACAACGATGTCAGGATGATGACAGCTCTGAGAATCCGCATGGGTACCTCTGGTTATTGAAAAGTTACTCATATGGAGATATAGGAATATGTCTACAAAATCAAATTTATAGCATTAAAGGAAATCCCGAAATGGAATTGGACGTCAGTTATGCCAGTGCGGCACTTGCCGGTTTGTTGTCGTTTCTGTCGCCCTGTATTTTGCCGGTCGTGCCGTTTTACCTCAGCTATATGGCCGGTCTTTCGATGCAGGAACTTGATGAATCCGCGCGGATTTCGCGGGGCGCGCAACGGCGCCTGATCCTGTCGGCAGTGATATTTTCGGCCGGCGTCGTCACCGTGTTCACCATCCTCGGGCTGGCGGCCACCACCATCGGACAGGCCTTGCGCGATTACGACACGCAACTGTCCTGGGTTGCCGCCGGAATCCTGACAGTGTTCGGCCTGCACTTTCTGGGGCTGGTGAAAATTCCGTTTTTGTACCGCGAGGCGCGCATTGATTCGTCGCGGGTCAAACCGGCCAGCTATGTCGGGTCGTATCTGATCGGTCTGGCCTTCGGATTTGGCTGGACCCCCTGCGTCGGACCGGCGCTGGCGGCGATCCTGTATATTGCCTCGCAACAGGCCAGTCTGGTGCATGGCGGCGGGCTGTTGCTGGTCTACGGCATTTTCATGACCCTGCCCTTTGTTCTGGCCTCGGTGTTTTCCGGCCCGTTTCTGCGCTGGGTCCAGCGCAACCGGAAGTACATGGGAATCGTCGAAAAACTCATGGGCGGATTTCTGATTCTGTTCGCGGTTTTGATCGTCACAGGCCGGATTTCGGCCATGGCCACCTATTTGTTCCAGACTTT
>CAZDLV010000075.1:0-9703 GCA_964506345.1 uncultured Rhodobacterales bacterium
TGGAACTGCTGCGCCGGATGCTGGAGGCGTAGGGCGGAGTATTTATGTGGTTTCGACGCAGGGCCGGACCCCACTAAACCCTTGATCTTCCGGCCCCATAGGTTAGGGTTTCTGTCCGAATAACATACCGAATAACGAGGGTAGTCCCATGAAAGCCAGCATCGAACGCAGCGCCCTGATGACCGCGATGAGCCGTGCGCAGTCGGTGGTCGAGCGGCGCAATACGATTCCGATCCTCGCCAATGTGCTGATCGAGGCCGAGGGAGACCGGATTTCCTTTCGCGCGACCGATCTGGATATCGAGGTGATCGACAAGATCACCGCCGTTGTCTCGCAGGCGGGGGCGACCACCGTTGGCGCGCATACGCTGCATGAAATCGTGCGCAAGCTGCCCGACGGCGCGATGGTGGAACTGTCGGACGATCCCGAAACGGGGCGGCTGGAAATCCGGGCGGGACGCTCGCATTTCAGCCTTGCCACCCTGCCGCGCGAGGATTTTCCCGTGATGGCCAGCGCCGAATACGACAGCAATTTCGCCGTCGCCGCGCCGGTGCTGCGCCGTCTGTTCGACAAGGCGAAATTCGCGATCTCGACCGAGGAAACGCGCTATTACCTGAACGGTATCTATCTGCACGCCGCCGACGGGGCGGCGGGCAGGGTGCTGCGCGCCGTGGCCACCGATGGCCACCGTCTGGCCCGTATCGACGCGCCGCTGCCCGAAGGGGCCGGTGATATGCCCGGCGTGATCGTGCCGCGCAAGACGGTGCAGGAGGTCGGCAAGCTGCTCGGCGATGACGATGCAACAATTGCGGTGTCGGTTTCCGAAACCAAGATCCGCTTCGCCACGCCCGAGGTCACGCTGACCTCGAAGGTCATCGACGGGTCCTTCCCCGACTACACGCGGGTCATTCCGCAAGGCAACACCAAGCGGCTGGAGGTCGATGCGGCGGAATTCGCCAAGGCGGTCGATCGTGTGGCCACGGTTTCATCCGAACGCTCGCGCGCCGTGAAGCTGGCGCTGGACGAGGACCGTCTGGTCCTGTCGGTCAACGCCCCCGACGCCGGCGCGGCGGAGGAGGAACTGGCCGTGGCCTATGGCGACGAGCCGCTGGAAATCGGGTTCAACGCCAAATACCTGCTGGAAATCGCGCAGCAGGTGGAGCGGGAAAACGCCGTGTTCATGTTCAATTCCTCGGGCGATCCGACGCTGATGCGCGAAGGCAATGACGACTCGGCGGTTTACGTCGTGATGCCGATGCGGGTATGACCCTTGCGCTCCGCGAGCTGAGGCTCTCGCATTTCCGATCCCACAAGGCCGCGCGACTGGAAACAGACGGGCGGCCTGTTGCTATCTTCGGGGCGAACGGGGCCGGCAAGACCAATATTCTGGAGGCGGTTTCCATGCTGTCCCCCGGTCGCGGGCTGCGCCGCGCGCAGGTGGAGGAAATGGCCCGCGCGCCGGAGCGGCTGGGCTGGAAGGTCTCGGCCGTGCTGGACAGCCTGTCGGAGATGCACGAGCTGTCCACATGGGTCGAGGGCGGCCCCCGACAGGTAGAGATCGACGGCAAACCGGCGCCGCAACTGGCGCTGGGGCGGCTGGCGCGGATCGTCTGGCTGGTGCCGGTGATGGACCGCCTGTGGCTGGAGGGCGCGGGCGAGCGGCGGCGGTTTCTGGACCGTATGGTCATGAGCTTCCACCCCGCCCATGCCGAGGCGACGCTGACCTACGAAAAGGCCATGCGCGAACGCAACCGTCTGTTGAAGGACCAGATCCGCGATCCGGCGTGGTATGGCGCACTGGAGGGGCAGATGGCGCAGGCCGGCGCGGCAATCATCGCCAACCGGCTGGAGGTGCTGGCGCGGCTTCAGGGCGCGCAGCAGGGGGCGGCGACGGCCTTTCCGGCGGCGGAACTGGCGCTGGTCTCGGCGGACGAGATGCCGCCGGAGCAATCGGCGGAAACGCTGGCACAGGCATTGGCCGGGGGGCGCGCCCGCGACATGGCGGCGGGGCGCACGCTGGTCGGGCCGCATCGCGCGGACCTGCACGCCACCTATGCCGCCAAGGGGGTAGAGGCGAAAAACTGCTCGACCGGCGAGCAAAAGGCGCTGCTGGTGTCGCTGATCCTTGCCAACGCCCGCGCTTTGGCCGAGGATTTCGGAGCGCCGCCGATTCTGCTGCTGGACGAGGTTGCCGCCCATCTGGACGCCGACCGCCGCGCCGCGCTGTTCGACGAGATTTGCGCGCTGGGGGCGCAGGCATGGATGACCGGCACCGGCGCGGAACTGTTTGAATCGCTCGGCAAACGGGCGATGTATGTGGAAGTGTCCGAGGTGGACGGGGTTTCGCAACTGGAGGTCGGGGAATGACACCGCAACGGGTGACGCTGATTACGCTGGGGGTGGCGGATATGGCCACGTCGCGCGGGTTTTACGAATCACTGGGCTGGGTGGCCTCGCCACGGTCGGGCGACGACATCACGTTTTTCCAGCTGAACGGCATGGTTCTGGGCCTGTTCGGCTTGCAGGATCTGGCCAGGGATCAGGGGCGGCCCGATGCCATGCTGGCAACGGGAGCCATGACGCTGGCGCAGAATTACGAAAGCGAGGCGGACGTGGACGCCGCCTTTGCCAAGGCCATCGAGTGCGGTGCGCGGGTGCTGAAATTGCCGGAAAAGGTGTTCTGGGGCGGATATTCCGGTTATTATGCCGATCCGGACGGGCATGTCTGGGAGGTGGCCTATAACCCCTTCTGGCCGTTGCAGGCGGACGGGTCGCTGGTGTTGCCGCAAGAATAGGAAACGGATGATGAAACAGGTTTTGATCTTTCTGCTGCTGCTGGCCAGCCCCGCCATGGCGGGCGGTTCGCTGGCGCAGAATAACGCAGGGGCGTGGCACGGTGTCGGGATACAGGTTGATGCGCTTGATTGGCCGATGGAACTGACGCTGCGCGCGGACGGCGCCGATGTCGCCTATTCCACGCTTGAATGCGGCGGCGAGTGGCGGTTTTTCAAGGCGACCGGCGCGCAGGTTCTGGCGTTCGAGAATATCACCGTGGGCGTGGATAAATGTCTGGACGGCGGTCTGGTGCAGTTGCAGCCCTATCGGGACGGCATGCTGATTTACCGCTGGTTCGACAACACAGGCACGGCGGTGGCGGCGGCGGTGTTGATCCCCGGTGCCATGCGGACGGATACCTATGATGCCCTGCTGCGCCTGACGCTGGATGCGGTGGGGGACGGGTTCGTTTCCGGCGCGGGGGCGGAAAACGTGTCGGTCGGCGAGATCAAGACGTGAAGATTTTCATCGCCCAGAGCATCGACGGCTATATTGCCGGACCGGATGGGTCGCTGGAACATCTGGAAACCTTTGCCGACAGCGATTTCGGCTATGATGCCTTTATCGCCGGCGTGGACGGGATCGTTATGGGGCGCACCACCTTCGATTCGTTTTACGCGGCACACGGCTGGCCCTATCCCGACCACCTGCGGGCCATGATTGTCACGCACCGGCCCCTGCCGCGCGGGGTGCCGGCGCAGATACGGGCCTCGGCGGATATCGCGGCGGTGCAGGCGGAATTTCCCGATGCCTATGTAGATGGCGGCTTTGTCATCAACCAGTTTCTGGCGCGGGGCGCGATTTCCGAGGCGCGGATTTTCACCCTGCCGATCCTGCTGGGCAGCGGGATCCGGCTGTTTCCCGAAGGCGCCTCGGGGGTGGAGCGCTGGCAATTGCTGGGTACCAGGGCCTACCCGTGCGGCACAGTGGAAAACCACTTTGCCATCGGGGTGAAACCGTAAAAAAAGCGTGTAATTTCCTGCGCAAACGGCTACTATATATGCCACACCAAGGGGAAATTTACCGATGTCCGATACCGAACAGCAGCCGGAAGAATACGGCGCCGATTCCATCAAGGTTCTTAAAGGGTTAGAGGCAGTCCGCAAACGTCCCGGCATGTATATCGGCGATACGGACGACGGTTCCGGCCTACATCATATGGTATACGAGGTCGTGGACAACGGCATTGACGAGGCGCTGGCCGGCCATGCCGACACCGTGACGGTGACAATCCACGCGGACGAGAGTGTTTCGGTCAGCGACAACGGGCGCGGCATCCCCGTGGGCATCCACGAGGAAGAAGGCGTTTCCGCCGCCGAGGTCATCATGACCCAGCTGCACGCGGGCGGCAAATTCGATTCCAACTCCTACAAGGTTTCCGGCGGTCTGCACGGGGTCGGGGTTTCGGTGGTTAACGCCCTGTCGGATTTTCTGGAGCTGCGCATCTGGCGCGACGGCAAAGAGCATATTGCGCGGTTCGAGCATGGCGATACCGTCAAGCATCTGGAGGTCGTGCGCGAAACCACCCACCGCACCGGGACCGAGGTGCGGTTTCTGGCCTCGCTTGATACGTTTTCCAACCGCGAGTACAAGTTTTCCACACTGGAACACCGCCTGCGCGAACTGGCATTCCTGAATTCCGGCGTGCGCATCACGCTGCGCGACGAACGCCCTGCCGAGCCGCTGGAGGTCGAGATGATCTATGACGGCGGTGTGCGGGAATTTGTGCGCTATCTGGACCGCTCGAAGGTGTCGGCGTTCGAGGATCCGATCTATATCATTGGCGAAAGCAACGACATCACGGTCGAGGTGGCGATGTGGTGGAACGACAGCTACCACGAAAACGTGCTGCCGTTTACCAACAACATCCCGCAACGCGACGGCGGCACCCATCTGGCGGGTTTCCGCGGCGCGCTGACCCGGACGTTCAACAATTATGCCGCCTCCAGCGGGATCGCCAAGAAGGAAAAAATCACCTTCACCGGCGATGATGCGCGCGAGGGGCTGACGGCGGTGCTGTCGGTCAAGGTGCCGGACCCGAAATTTTCGTCCCAGACCAAGGACAAGCTGGTTTCCTCCGAGGTGCGCCCCGCGGTCGAAAGCCTGATGAACGAAAAGCTGGCCGAGTGGTTCGAGGAACACCCGACCGAGGCCAAGGTCATCGTTTCCAAGATCGTCGAGGCCGCACTGGCCCGCGACGCCGCCCGCAAGGCGCGCGAACTGACGCGGCGCAAATCGGCGATGGATGTGGCCAGCCTGCCCGGAAAACTGGCGGACTGTCAGGAAAAGGACCCGTCAAAATCCGAAATTTTCCTTGTGGAAGGGGACTCGGCCGGTGGGTCGGCGAAACAGGGGCGCTCGCGGCATAATCAGGCGGTGCTGCCGCTGCGTGGCAAAATCCTGAACGTGGAGCGGGCGCGGTTCGACCGGATGCTGTCCAGTCAGGAAATCGGAACCCTGATTACGGCGTTTGGCACGGGCATCGGGCGCGACGAATTCGACATTTCCAAGCTGCGCTATCACAAGGTCATTATCATGACCGATGCCGACGTGGACGGCGCGCATATCCGCACGCTGTTGCTGACGTTCTTCTTTCGCCAGATGCCGGAGCTGATCGAGGGCGGCTATCTGTATATCGCGCAACCGCCGCTGTTCAAGGTGTCGCGCGGCAAGTCCGAGGTGTACCTCAAGGACCAGACCGCGCTGGAGGATTACCTGATCGAACAGGGGTTGAATGAAACGTTGTTGCGGCTTGGGGACGGATCGGAAATCGCCGGTGCCGATCTGGCCCGTGTGGTCGAGGAGGCGCGTCAGACCCGCACTATCCTTAATGCGTTTCCGACCCATTATCCGCAATTTATCCTGGAACAGGCGACGATTGCCGGCGCGCTGGTGCCGGGGGTTCTGGATGCCGACCCGCAAGGCACAGCGGATCGTGTGGCTGTGCGGCTCGATCTGGTGGCGACGGAATACGAAAAGGGCTGGCAGGGCCGCCCGACGCAGGACCACGGTCTGCGCCTGTCGCGCGTGTTGCGCGGGGTGGAAGAGGTGCGCATCATCGACGGCAATGCCCTGCGCAGTGCCGAGGCGCGCAAACTGGCCAGCCTGACCGATGGTTTACAAGAGGTTTACAGCCAGCCGGCGCGCCTGATCCGCAAGGAACGCAGCACGGTGATCAACGCCCCGTCGGACCTGCTGGACGCCGTGTTCAAGGAAGGCGAACGCGGGTTGTCATTGCAGCGCTACAAAGGGTTGGGCGAGATGAATCCGGGGCAGTTGTGGGAAACTACGCTTGACCCCGAGGCGCGCACGCTGTTGCAGGTCAAGGTTGATGATCTGGCGGCGGCTGACGATATTTTCACCAAACTGATGGGTGACGTGGTAGAGCCACGCCGCGAGTTTATTCAGGAAAACGCCCTGTCGGTGGAAAACCTCGACTTCTAGGGGCGAAAGGAATCGGGTATACTGGCCCGATGGATACCGGTTTGCCCCTTTCCGATGCTTTGTCGCGCAGTTTTCCGCTGCGCAAGTCGCGCGCGCACGAGGTTTGCGGGGCGTCCGCCAACAGTTTTGCGGCTGCGGTGTGCGGGGTGACTGACGGGCCGGTTTTGTGGATTACCCCTGCGCATCGCCGTGAAAGGCCGCACCCCGAGGGTCTGGCGGTGTATTGCGACCCCGGCCGGCTGGTTTTCGCGACCGGACGAACCCACGCCGATCTGTTGTGGCTGGCCGAGGAATCGCTGCGCTCGGGGGCGGCTCCGGTGGTGGTTGTGCATGTGGAACAGCCGATTGACCTGACAGCGGGGCGGCGCCTGCAACTGGCGGCCGAGGCCGGAAAATCCCTTGGTTTGTTCGTTATACCCGACGGCGCAGGCAGCAATGCCGCCGAAACCCGCTGGCGTTGTATGCCGGTTTTTGATGCGGGGGACTCGACTCTGCAGCGTTGGGAACTTATCAAGAACAAATCAGGAACAGTTAACGAATGGATAATCCGCTGGGATGAGCCGACGCATCGTATCATTGTGGTTTCCAAGGCTGGCGAGCAATCGGGCCTTGCGCGGGCGCCCGACTGAGCGCCCATTTGCGGTGATCCGCCAGCAGGCCAACACCGACCGGATTTATTGTCTGAACCAACCGGCCGAGGTCGCCGGTCTGCGTCGGGGTATGGCACTTAGCAATGCGCGCATACTGTGTTCCGACCTGCACACAGCGCTGGCGGACCCGCACGGTGATGCGCGGTTTGTCCGCACATTGGCCCGTTGGAGCAGCAAATACTGCCCGTGGGTCGGAAGTGACGACGACGGGCTGGTGCTGGACATAACCGGATCGGCGCATCTGTTCGGTGGCGAGTCGGCATTGTTGGCCGACATCGGCGCCGGGCTGGATCGGGCCGGTTTTGATCACGCGGACGGGATGGCGGATACACGCGGGGCCGCATGGGCGTTGGCGCGGTTTGGCGGCGGTATCGCGCAGTCCGGGGCAACGCGCGCGGCAATCGCGCCCTTGCCGGTGGCCGCCTTGCGGATCGACGAGACCTTGTGCGGTGGCCTTCGCCGGCTGGGTTTGCACACAATCGGGCAGGTTCTCGACCTGCCGCGCGCAACACTGGCCCGCCGGTTCGGGGCGGGGTTGCTGTTGCGTCTGGATCAGGCGCTGGGGGCACAGCCCGAGCCGGTCTCGCCAATGGTTGCGCCGGTGAATTTCTCGGTTCGTATGACATTGCCGGAACCGATCGGGGTGGCAAGCGATGTCATGGCCGGCCTGCAACGTTTATTGGTGCGTTTGTGCGCAACGCTGGGCGCGCAGGAAAAAGGTGTGCGGTGCCTGCAATTTACCGCACGGCGCGTAGATCAGGGCGCAAGCCGGATCGAGGTGCGTTTTGCCCGCCCGATGCGCGACCCGGACCGCATTTCCCGCCTGTTTTCCGAAAGAATCGACAAGCTGGAAGCAGGATTCGGCATTGACCAGTTACGACTCGAGGCAGTGACAGTGGAGCCGTTGCCGTTTCGTCAAACAAGCCGTCAGGCCGTGGGCGAGGGGGAAAACATGGCGGATCTTGTCACGCGGCTGGGCAGCCGTGTCGGAATGGAAAACATCACCCGGTACCAGCCTGCCAACAGCCATATTCCGGAAAACAGTTTCAATGTCGTTCCGGCGGCCTATAGCGCACCGGCGGCGTGCGGTTGGCCGGTGAGTGCCGTGCGCCCGCTGACGGTTTTTCCGCCCGAACCACTGGCCGTTTGCACACCCCGACCGCCACGGAATTTTCGCTGGCGCCGGATGCGGTTTCGCACCGCCCACGCCGACGGACCGGAACGCATTGCGCCGGAATGGTGGCTGGATAACCCCGACTGGCGGGCCGGTGTGCGGGATTACTGGAAAATACACACACATGAAGGGCGGCGGTTGTGGACATTTTTTACCCCGCAAAACCCTGCATGGTTTGTGCAGGGGGAATTTGCATGAGCTATGCCGAATTATGCACAACCAGCAATTTTACGTTTTTGACCGGCGCGTCGCACCCCGAAGAACTGGTAACACGTGCCGCCGATCTGGGGCTGGAAGCCATTGCCATTACCGATCGCAACACGCTGGCGGGGGTGGTGCGTGCGTATTCGGCGTTGAAAGAACTGGCGCGCGGGCGTGCGGAAACGAATGCGCCCTCGTTGCCACGGTTGATTGTTGGCGCCCGCCTTGTTCTGCGTCACGGTTCGGTGGATTGGCTGGCCCTGCCGGTGGACCGCCCGGCTTATGCCCGTTTGAGCCGTCTGCTGACCGTCGGAAAACGTCGGGCGGAAAAGGGCGGGTGTGATTTGTGGCATGATGATTTGCTGGAATGGGGAAAGGGGATAATTTTGATCGCGCTGCCGCAGGCCGATCCCCTTTCGTGTGACCGCGCCGCGGTTTTGGCCGATATTATGCCCGTCGCACAACGGTTTCCGGGATATACATTTCTTGGCGCTGCGCTGCGATATGACGGTCGGGACCGGGACCGGTTGAACGGGCTTGCCGCCCTTGCACATCGTGGAGCCGTGCCGATGGTGGCGCTTGGTGATGTGCTGATGCATCACGGCTCGCGGCGGCAACTGGCGGATGTGCTGACCTGTATGCGCGAAGGTATCACAATCGACGAGATCGGTTGCCATGCCTTGCCCAATGGCGAACGTCGCCTGAAACCTGCCGCTGATATGGCCCGGATGTTTCGCCATCATCCCGCTGCCGTCAAGCGGACGCTGGAAATTGCCCGCCGGTGTACATTTTGCCTGTCGGAACTGTCGTATGAATATCCCGACGAGGTAAGCGACGGGGAACCACCTCAGACCCGTCTGGCCCGCCTGACCGAAATCGGCCTGAAACGCCGTTTTCCGGACGGGGTGTCCGCCGCAATACGGGCCAAAACCGGCAAGGAACTGGCGTTGATCGAGACCCTCGGTTTTGCCGCCTATTTCCTGACCGTGTATGACATTGTGCAGTTTGCGCGCTCGCAAGGGATATTGTGCCAGGGGCGGGGGTCGGCGGCGAACTCGGTTATTTGTTATGCGCTGGGCATTACCGAGGTGGGGCCGGACGTAATCGCGATGGTTTTCGAGCGGTTCATTTCCGAGGCCCGCGGCGAGCCGCCGGATATCGATGTGGATTTCGAACACGAACGCCGCGAAGAGGTCATCCAGCATATTTATCAAAAATACGGACGCCACAGGGCCGGAATTTGTGCCACGGTCATCCATTTTCGCGCCCGTGCGGCATTGCGCGAGGTCGGCAAGGTCATGGGTTTGTCGCAGGATATTATTGCAACACTTTCCGGACAGATATGGGGCTGGCGTGACAAGCCGGTGGATGTGGCCCGCCTTGCAGAATTGGGGTTGGA
>CAZDLV010000076.1:0-5427 GCA_964506345.1 uncultured Rhodobacterales bacterium
GGATTACCCGCGATGCCGGCTCGGCCTACAAGGTCAACGGCAAGGATGTGCGGGCACGCGACGTGCAGATGCTGTTCGCCGATGCCTCCACCGGCGCCCATTCGCCCGCGCTGGTGCGGCAGGGGCAGATTTCGGAACTGATCAACGCCAAGCCCAAGACGCGGCGGCGTGTGTTGGAGGAGGCTGCGGGGATTTCCGGCCTGTATCAGCGCCGCCACGAGGCGGAGTTGAAGCTGAACGGCGCTGAAACCAACATGGCGCGGATCGAGGATGTGCTGGAGCAACTCGAAAGCCAGTTGCGCTCGCTGGCCCGTCAGGCCCGACAGGCGGCGCGCTATCGCGAGATCGCGGACGAGCTGCGCCGTGCCGAGGGCCTGTTGCTCTATCGTCGCTGGCGCGAGGCGGATGTGGAGCGCCAGAACGCGGGCACGGCGCTGACCGGGGCGACCAAAGCCGCAGCCTCGGCGCAAGGGGATGCTTCGGCAAAGGCACGGGCGCGGGCGGAGGCCGAAGGGCGAGTGCCGCCACTGCGCGAAGAAGAGGCCATCGCCGGCGCGGTATTGCAACGCTTGCTGGTGGAGCGTGACGCCCTTAACGATCAGGAGGCCCGCGCCCGCCAGACTATCGAGGATTTGCAGGCCCGTATTGCCCAGCTGACCCGCGACATGGAGCGCGAGAAGGGGTTGAACCACGACGCGGGCGAAACCATCGAGCGGCTGGAATGGGAAAAGGCGGCGCTGGAAAAGGCGCACAAGGGCCACGACGACCGGCTGGAGGCGGCCAAGGATGCGGCGCGCGAGGCCGGAACGGTGTTGCAGGAACAGGAATCGGAACTCGATCGCCTGACCGAGGATGCGGCGCGCCTGTCCGCCCGCCATCAGGCCGCGCGGCGACGGCTGGAGGAAGCGCAGGCGACGGTTGAAAAACTGGCGGCGGAAACCGCGCGCGCGCGGGCGGCGGCAGCCGAGATCGAGGCGGACCTGTCCGGCGCGGGCGAGCGTTTGCAGGCAGCGAAAACCGCGCAGCAGGAGGCCACCGAGGCCGCTACACGGGCCGAAGCGGCGCTGGCGCAGGCCGAAACCGCGCGGGCGACGGCGCAGGCATCCGAATCCGAAACGCGCGGCGATCTGTCTGCGGCGGATGGCGAGGCGAACGCCCTGCGTGCCGAGGTTTCGGCGTTGACAAGGTTGATTGAACGGGATCAGGGCGACGGGCCGCAACTGCTGGACAATGTGCGCGCCGACAAGGGGTTCGAGGCGGCGTTGGGCGCGGCGCTGGCGGATGACCTGAAGGCGCCCGAGGTTGGACCGGACGGTGTATCCGGCTGGGCGCGGCTGGCGGAATATGACAGCACGGTGCCTCTGCCGGACGGTGCGGCCCCGTTGGCCGATCATGTGCAGGCACCGGCGGTTCTGGCGCGACGGCTGGGGGCGATCGGGGTGGTGGAGCGCACCGACGGCGCCGGGTTGCAGGCGCAGTTGCAGCCCGGCCAGCGGCTGGTTTCGCGCGAGGGGGATTTGTGGCGCTGGGACGGCTATCGTGCCGGTGCGGATGATGCGCCGTCGGCCGCCGCGCTGCGTTTGCAGCAGGTCAACCGGCTGGCGGAACTGACCGAAGCACTGGAGGTGGCCGAGGCCCGCGCCGAAACCGCGCGCAGGGCACATCGGGCGGCCAAGGCGGCGCTGGAGGCGGCGCAGCAGGCCGACCAGACCGCACGGCGCGAGCGGCGCGAGGCGGACGGGGCGGCCAGCAATGCCTCGCGCGCCTTGTCCCGCGCCGAGGCAGAACAGGATATGCTGAAAGGCAAGCTGGAAACCCTGCGCATGGCGGTCTCGCGTCGCGAGGAAGAGGGGCTCGAGGCGCGTGGAGCCTTGCGCGAGGCGGAACGGGGAATTGACGACCTCGGCGACCTCGATGCCGCGCGCGACGCGGTGGAGGCGCGCAAGGTGGCGGTCGAGGCGGCGCGGATGACCATGCTGACGAAACGATCACTTTCGGACGAATTGCGCCGCGAGGGCGAGGCGCGGGTGCGCCGGATGCAGGAAATCACCAAAGAGGTCAGCGGCTGGAAGCTGCGCCTTGAAAATGCGGAAAAACGGCTCGGGGAACTGGAGGCGCGCAAGATCGAGAGCGAGGCGGACCTGAAAGCCGCCACCACCGCCCCCGACGAGATCACCGCCAAACGCGAGGAACTGGCCAAATCCATCGACAAGGCCGGGGACCGGCGCAAGGCCGCCGCCGACGCGCTGGCAGCCGGCGAAACCGCCTTGCGCGCCGCCGAGGAGGCCGAGCGCACCGCCGAACGCGCCGCATCGGAGGCCCGCGAGGCCCGCGCCCGCGCCGATGCCGTGGCCGAGGCTGCCGGTTTCCGTGTTACGGCAGCGGCAGACCGTATCCGCGAGGAAATGGAGCTGGAGCCGGCGGCATTGCTGGAAACGCTGGAGGCCGACCCCGAAAAAATGCCGCCCTCGGAAATGATCGAGAACGACGTGAACCGGTTGAAACGCCAGCGCGATGCGCTCGGCGCGGTCAACCTGCGCGCCGAGGAGGACGCGCGCGAGGTGCAGGCGGAGTTCGACGAACTCAACGGCGAGAAAACCGATCTGGAAGAGGCGATCAAGAAACTGCGCCACGGCATTGCCAACCTCAATCAGGAGGGGCGGCAACGGCTGCTCGCGGCCTTTGACGAGGTGAACAAGAACTTCACCACCCTGTTCAAGCATCTGTTCGGTGGCGGTGATGCCAACCTTGTGCTGGTCGAAAGCGACGATCCGCTGGAGGCGGGGCTGGAGATCATGTGCCAGCCGCCGGGCAAGAAACTGTCCACCCTGTCGTTGCTGTCGGGTGGCGAGCAGACGCTGACGGCGATGTCGCTGATTTTCGCGGTGTTTTTGGCCAACCCCAGCCCGATCTGCGTGCTGGACGAGGTGGATGCCCCGCTGGATGACGCCAACGTTACGCGGTTCTGCGATTTGCTGGACGAGATGGCGCAGCAGACCGAGACACGTTTTCTGGTTATCACCCACCACGCGGTGACCATGGCGCGCATGGACCGGCTGTTCGGGGTAACGATGGCGGAACAGGGCGTCTCGCAACTGGTCAGCGTCGATCTGCGCCGTGCCGAGGAGATCATCGAGGGGTGAGCGATCCCGCCGACAATCTGGTGATAGATTTCACCTCCGGCGCCGTGGCCCACCGGATGCGGTTCGGTGGCGGGCGCGGGCAGGCATTGCCCAAGGCCATCGGCATGAAAGGCGGCAAGACGCCTGCGGTTGTCGATGCGACGGCAGGGTTGGGGCGCGATGCGTTTCTGCTGGCATCACTGGGGGCGGAGGTGACGTTGATCGAGCGCTCCGCTGTAATGCACGCGAAACTGGCCGAGGCGCTGGAGGCGGCGCGCGCGGCGGGGGGCGAAGTGGCCGAAGCGGCGGGGCGGATGACCCTGTTGCAGGGTGATGCGCGCGACCTGTTGCCGGCGCTTGCACCCGGGGTGGTGCTGGTTGACCCCATGCACCCGCCACGGGGGAATTCCGCGCTGGTGAAAAAGGAAATGCGCCTGATCCGCGAGATCGTCGGCGTGGACGCGGATTCCACCGATTTGCTGCGGGTGGCGCTGGCGAGTGCGCGCAAACGGGTGGTGCTGAAATGGCCGCAAAAGGCGCCGCTGCCGGATGGCATCCCGCGACCTTCGCACAGTATCACCGGCAAATCGACGCGCTATGATGTGTTTATGAGTCTCGACCCTAGCGCACCGAGCAACAGCCGCTGATCAGGTTCAGGTTGCCGCTGCTATAACCGATCAGTTCCAGCGCCCAGCCGTAGGTCGTGTCGCTCATGCCGTCACTGCACTCGGCGCGGCGCAGCAGGCCGGTGTAGTCGCCTGCCTTGAAGGCGAATGTGCTGATATAGGTGTTGCGCGAGTTGGTGGTGGCGTCGATTGACAAAACCGTATCCGGCCCGTCGAGATTGGCGATAACCAGGTGCCGGTCGGGCCGAAAGGCGGCCAGCCAGAACGGCTCTGTCCCGCTGCACGTCAGGTCGAGGGGCATACCGCTGTCGGGGTCTTCGGGGCGGTTGACGGGGCGCAGGTAGCGCATGGAAATCCAGCCGTCGCCTCCGGTCCACGGGATGCGCGCCCAGGTGCCGGAGCCATTGAGGGCGGTGATTTCGACCCGTTCCCCGTTGAACAGATCACCGATGTCGCGGGAACTGCCGCGCGGCTCGGCGCGCACATTCAGGGTGTCGTTCGCGGCAACGTCTGTGACCACCATCAACGCGGGCAGCAAGGGTTGCGCCAGCAGCGGGGCGGGCATCAGGAACAGGACCAGAAACAGGAATCGCATGGGGCTACTCCGTTGAAAGACGTTTGCCATAGGCGCTGTAGGTGTGGCTGGCCGGATCGGCGGCGTCGCGGTTCATCGAATGCACGCCCTCGTTTCCGGCATAGTCGAAATTGACGCCGGTGCCCTCGATAATCCGGTTCATCATGTTGAACAGGGAACAGACCAGCGTCGCCTCGTAGAGGGCCTCTTCGGACCAGCCGGCGTCGTAAACCGCCTGCGCATCGGCGGGGATGATCTTGGCCGGCAGGGTGTTGAGTTTCCGCACATAGCGCAGGATCGGCTTGAGCCTGTCCAGCCCGTCGAGCGAGTCGATATCGGCCACCATCGTTTCGATCATTTCCGCGCTGATGCCAAAAGCCTCGGCATAGATTTTATGCGCGCCGTAGCAAAAGGTGCAGGCGTTGAGGGCCGAGGTATAGGTGGCGATCAGCTCGCGCTCGCCGATGGACAGCTCGCCCTCGTCGCGCAGCACGGCGTCGGTGTATTCCATCAACGGCTGCACGCCGCGGGGGAACTGGCCGAACAGGTCGGAAAGGTGGGCGGTCTCGGGCAGGCTGGGCAGAAACGGCATTCGGGAAACTCCTTTTCAGGGGAGTTTAGGCAGCTATCCCCGATCCCGCAACAGTCGTGATTTCTGGCGTTGCCAGTCGCGCTTTTTCTCGGTCTCGCGCTTGTCCTGCTTCTTTTTGCCCTTGGCGATGCCCAGCAACAGCTTGGCGCGGCCCTTGTCGTTGAAATAGATTTTCAGCGGCACAAGGGTCATGCCCTGCCGCCCGATGGCCTGCCAGAGCTTGGAAAGTTCTTTTTTCGACACCAGCAGCTTGCGCGGGCGGCGTTCCTCGTGGTTGAAGGTCTTGGCCTGTTCGTATTTCGGAACATGGGAATTGATCAGCCACAGCTCGCCGTTTTCGATATTGGCGTAGCTTTCGGCGATGTTCACCCCGCCTTCGCGCATGGATTTGACCTCGGACCCCTCCAGCACCATGCCGCATTCGAGCGTATCCTCGATGGCATAGTTATACCGCGCCTTGCGGTTTTCCGCGACGGTCTTGTTGTTGGGATCTGCTTTCTTGCGCGGGGCCAT
>CAZDLV010000076.1:5527-9688 GCA_964506345.1 uncultured Rhodobacterales bacterium
CGATCAGCCCCGCGTGACGCATGGCGGCCTCGATCCGGGCTTCGGTTACGGGCAGCAGGCCGGTCAGCGGCGAGCGGACCTCGTCACCGCATTTGCCCAGAACCTTGAGCGCGTATTTGGCGCCGACCACACCCGGTTCGGCAAAGATCGCCTCGTGCAGGGGCATCAGCTGGTCCTGCAATTCCAGCGCGCGGGTATAGTTCCCCGCCAGTGTGGCGTTCTGGAATTCGGCGCAGAGCTTCGGCGCGACATTGGCGGTGACCGAAATGCAGCCATGCCCGCCGTGGGCGTTATAGCCAAGGGCCGAGGCATCCTCGCCCGAAAGCTGGATGAAATCCGTGCCGCAGGTGATGCGCTGCTGCGAAACGCGGGTGATGTCGCCGGTTGCGTCCTTCACCCCCGCGATGCGCGGCAGTTTCGACAGGGTGCCCATGGTTTCGGGCGTCATGTCGATGACCGAACGGCCGGGGATGTTATAGATGATGATCGGGATATTGCTGGCATCGTGGATAGCGGTGTAATGCGCAATCAGCCCGCGCTGCGTCGGCTTGTTGTAATAGGGCGTGACAACCAGCGCACCGTCCGCGCCGACCTTTTCGGCGAATTGCACAAACCGGATGGCCTCGACCGTGTTGTTCGATCCGGCACCGGCAATGACCGGCACGCGACCGTTGGCGGCCTGCACGACCACCTCGATGACGCGCTCGTGTTCCTCGTGCGTCAGGGTCGGAGATTCGCCGGTGGTGCCGACGGGGACCAGCCCGTGCGAGCCTTCGGCGATATGCCATTCTACGAGGGCCTTCAGCGCGTCTTCGTCCACCTTGCCGTTGGAAAACGGGGTGATAAGAGCGGGCATGGAACCTTTGAACATGATGGCCTCCGTCGGATGTGGGTTTCGCGCTATAGCTAGCGGCGAATTGCTGCCACTGCAAGCAAGCGGGGCAAGACAAATCGGGTTTTGTTGTGTATTCAGAAGAAAACCATAAAAAGATTGAGGCAAAATGCGGTTCATATCCTTGCTGACCGGCATTCCGGCGGCGATTTTCATCCTGTTTGCAGGTGTGGCACCGGTGTCGGCGCAGTCACCGCGCGAAACCGGCGCGGCGCTGGCCAGGGCGCTCGATGCCGTCGATGCCGGGGATTGGGGGCTGGCCCGGTCTATCGCGGCCACCACCGGCGATCCGGTGGCGGCCGATCTGGTCGAATGGCACCGGCTGCGGGCCGGTCTGGGGAAATTGTCCGAATACGAAGACTTCCTTTCCCGCAATGCCCGCTGGCCCGGTATCAACCTGATGCAAAAGGTTTCGGAGGAAACCCTGCCCGAAGGTGCCGACCCGCAGCGTATCGTTGAATATTTCCACCGCCAGAAACCGCGCACCGGTCTGGGTGCATTGCGTCTGGCCGAGGCATATACCGCGCTTGGCCAACACGACAAAGCCGCCGCCGAGGCGGCGCGGGCGTGGAAAACCCTGTCATTGACGCAAGAGGAACAGGACGCATTGCTGGCGAAATACGCCGCCGCGATGACCCCGCACAACCCCGAGCGTGTCGATATGTTGCTGTGGCGGAACCGTATCACCGAGGCATCGCGGATGGTCGATATGCTTGGCGGCACAACGCGCAAGCTGACCGACCTGCGTATCGCGTTGCAAAAGGGTGAAAACGGTGTGGATAAAATGCTGGCGGCGCTGCCGCGTGCCGCCAGGGATTCACCGGGTCTGGCCTATGACCGGTTTCGCTGGCGGGTGAAACGCGAATTCTGGGACAGTGCGGCGGCGCTGATGTTGCAACGCTCGACCTCGGCCAAGGCGCTGGGGCGGCCTGACATCTGGTCGGCCAAGCGGCGCACCTATGCGCGCCGGGCCATGCGAAACGGCGATTTCCGGACGGCCTATGAACTGGCCAGCCGGCATTTCCTGAAACCGGGCCAGACGGGGTATTCCGATCTGGAATGGTTCGCCGGTTTTGTCGCCCTGCGTAAACTGGACGATCCGGCGCGCGCGCTTGTGCATTTCCGGAATTTCCGCGCCTCGATCACTTCGCCGATCAGCGTCGGGCGGGCCGGATACTGGCTGGGCCGCGCTTACGAGGCGATGGGCGATCCGGCCTCCGCGCGCGAGGCCTACGGGCTGGGCGCGACCTATCAAACCAGTTTCTACGGCCAGCTTGCGGCCGAACGCGGCGGTTTCCCGCCTGATCACAGCATTGCCGGCGCGGGCCTGCCGGCGGACTGGAGCGCAGAGCCGTTTCTGAAATCGGATATTGTCCATGCGGCAATTCTGCTGTCTTATGCCGACCGCCCGCTGTTGGCACAGCGGTTTTTTTCACAAGCGTCCTATGGCATGACGCTGAAAGAGCGCGCGGCGCTGGCGCAAATGGCGCTGGATATCGGGCAGCCCTACAGTGCCGTGAAAATCGCGAAAATCGCGGCAGTGCGGGGGGATGTCCTGATGCAGGCCTACTATCCGCTTCCGGATTTTGCCGATTTCCGCGGACCGGTTCCCAAGGAACTGATGCTGGCAATCTCGCGTCAGGAAAGCGAATTCAATCCTGCTGTCGTCAGCCCCGTTGGCGCGATGGGGTTGATGCAGCTGATGCCCGCCACGGCAGCCAAGGTTGCCAAAGAACTGGGGGTTCCCTACGCCAAGGAAAAACTGACGACCGACTGGAAGTATAACGCCCGTCTCGGCACCGAATATCTGTCGCAGATGCTGGCGCGGTATAACGGTTCCACCGTGCTGGCGGCGGCGGCTTACAATGCGGGGCCGAACCGTGTCGATCGCTGGCTCAAGGATTACGGCGATCCGCGCACCGGCGCCGTCGATGTGATCGACTGGATCGAGACGATACCATTCCGCGAGACACGAAATTATGTCATGCGGGTGAATGAATCGCTGTTTACGTTCCGCGCGCGGCTGAAAGGCGAAGCGCCGGCCATGACCCTGACGCAGGAATTGAATCGTTAGGCGCGGCGGGACTTATAGGTCATCGCCCTAGGCGCTCCGCTCGCGCCAGAAGGTGAACAGGCCGGCGCCGGCGATCACGGTCGCGCCGGCGACCGTCCATAAATCCAGCGTCTCGTTGAATACCAGCAGACCGATGAAGGATACGAACACCAGCTGGAAATAGGCGAAAGGCTGGACGGTGGAGGCCTCGGCCACCTCGTAGGTTTTGATCAGCAGGAAATGCCCGAAGGCGCCGCTCAGCGCCAGCGTCGCCATCAGCCACCAGTCGTTGCCCTGCATGGGATCCCAGAAAAACGGGCCAACCAGCGTGACGGCCACGGCCCCCGCGACGCCGGTATAGAAAAAGCTGGTCTCGGCGGAATCCTTGCGCGCCACGAAACGGGTCAGCAAGCCATAGATGGCAAACAGCAAGGCCGCAAACAGCGGGACGAGAGCGGCAGGGGAAAACACCGCAAAGCCCGGGCGCAGGATGATCAGGATGCCGGTAAACCCGATGCAGATTGCCAGCCAGCGCCGCCAGCCGACCCGCTCGCCCAGAACGGGGCCGGAAAGCGCGGCGATCATCAGCGGATAGGCCGTGAAAATCGCGTGCGTGCCGATCAATCCCAGCAGCACGAAGGACGCCACGGTCACGCCGATTTCCGCCACCAGCAGCACGCCGCGCAGGATTTGCAAAACCGGCTGTTTGGTGCGGGCGACGCGACGGATGCCGCCCTTGCGTGCCGCCGACAGGGCGATGACAAACAGCGCGAAAAACCAGTAGCGGATCATCAGCACCGTCACCACGTTGTATTCGGCGGCCAAATAGCGCGACAATCCGTCCTGCATGGCAAAGACAAAGGTCGTGGCGATCATCAGCGGAATACCGAGGCGCGGGTTGTTCACGGCATGACCCCGACGCTCATGTGGCGTTTGTGGGCGAACCCCTTGCGGCGGCTGACGGCGAAACCGGCGGCTTGCAGCCGTCGGCGCACATGGCCCGCGGCGGTATAGGTGGCGAAGCTGCCGCCCGATACGGTATGCGCGCCGACGTTTGCGAGGATTTCCGGCGACCACAGGGCCGGATTGCGCGCAGGGCTGAACCCGTCGAGGAACCACGCATCCGCCTTGCCGGACCACGCCGGCAGGGTTTGCGTGGCGTCGCCAAGGATGACATCCAGATGCAGCGTGTCGGTCTCGAGCGTCGGTCCGGTTT
>CAZDLV010000077.1:0-9685 GCA_964506345.1 uncultured Rhodobacterales bacterium
CCGAGAGCGGGGAAAGTCCCGAACAAACCGAAACACCGGATGAATTGCTCCGAAGTGCCATTCGACAAATCAACCAGTCATTGGCCGCAGAATTGCTGGTACGGTTGCGGGATGGAGAGCCTGCATTTTTTGAAAAGACTATCGTCACACTTCTTCTGAAAATGGGCTACGGAGCAACCCAAACGACGGGCGAGGTGCTTGGCGGTTCCGGCGACGATGGTGTGGATGGCGTTATCAATCAGGATCCTCTGGGGGTCGATCAGGTTTATGTTCAGGCAAAACGATACAAGGCAGGTAACAATATCGGGTCCGGAGCAATCCGGGACTTTTATGGCGCGCTGGGTTTGAAGGATGTCTCCAAGGGCATTTTTGTTACCACATCCGCGTTTTCTCCAAGCGCGGTGGAAACCGCGGGCAAGCTGGGTGCCCGTATTGTCCTTATCGACGGGGTAAAACTGGCAGAACTTATGATAAAAAATCAAGTAGGATGCCGGATCGAGGAAGTGCTCAATATCGCGCGCCTCGATGATGGTTACTTTGAATAAGGAACGGTGGAATGACCAATAGCGACTGGAAAGCCCTTGCCGAAAAGGAATTGCGTGGCCGCCCGCTGGAGGATCTGACCTGGCACACGCCCGAGGGGATCGACGTCAAGCCCGTCTATACGGCCGGGGATATTGCCAACCTCGACCATCTGCATTCCATGCCCGGGCTGGAGCCGTTCACCCGCGGGCCGCGCGCCACCATGTATGCGGGGCGGCCGTGGACGATCCGGCAATATGCGGGGTTCTCGACGGCCGAGGAATCCAACGCCTTTTACCGGCGCAATCTGGCGGCGGGACAAAAGGGGGTCTCGGTGGCTTTTGATCTGGCGACGCATCGGGGCTATGATTCCGATCACCCGCGCGTGGTGGGGGATGTGGGCAAGGCCGGCGTGGCGATTGATTCCGTCGAGGATATGAAAATCCTGTTCGACGGTATTCCGCTGGATAAAATGTCGGTCTCCATGACCATGAACGGGGCGGTGATCCCGATCCTCGCGAATTTCATCGTGACCGGCGAGGAACAGGGCGTGGAGCGCGCCAAGCTGACCGGCACCATCCAGAACGATGTGTTGAAGGAATTCATGGTCCGCAACACCTATATCTATCCGCCGGAGCCCTCCATGCGGATCATTTCGGATATTATCAAATACACCTCGAAAGAGATGCCGAAGTTCAACTCCATCTCGATCTCCGGCTATCATATGCAGGAAGCCGGCGCCAATCTGGTGCAGGAGCTGGCCTATACGCTGGCCGACGGCAAGGAATATGTGAAGGCGGCGATCGAGGCAGGCATGGATGTGGATGCCTTTGCCGGGCGGCTGTCGTTTTTCTTTGCCATCGGCATGAATTTTTTCATGGAGGCGGCGAAACTGCGGGCGGCGCGGCTGCTTTGGCACCGGATCATGACGGAGTTCGGGGCGCAGAAAACCACCTCGAAAATGCTGCGCACGCACTGCCAGACCTCGGGCGTTTCCCTGCAAGCACAAGACCCTTACAACAACGTTATCCGCACGGCCTACGAGGCGATGTCGGCGGCGCTTGGCGGCACGCAGAGCCTGCACACAAACGCGCTGGACGAGGCGATTGCCCTGCCGACGGATTTTTCCGCCCGTATCGCGCGCAATACCCAGATTGTCCTTCAGGAAGAAACCGGTATTACCAACGTCGTCGATCCGCTGGCAGGGTCGTATTACGTCGAGAGCCTGACCGCGCAACTGGCCGACAAGGCGTGGGAGCTGATCGCCGAAGTGGACGAAATGGGCGGCATGACCAAGGCCGTGGCCTCGGGGATGCCGAAGCTGCGCATCGAGGAATCGGCGGCGCGCAAGCAGGCCGCCATCGACCGCGGCGACGAGGTGATCGTCGGGGTCAACAAATACCGGCTGGAACAGGAAGACCCGATCGATATCCTCGATGTGGACAATGTGGCCGTGCGCGAGAGCCAGATTGCCCGCCTCGAAGCCATGCGCGCCAGCCGGGATGCGGCGGCCTGCACGGCGGCGCTCGACGCGCTGGAGGAATGCGCGCGCACGGGGCAGGGCAACCTGCTGGAAAAAGCGGTCGAGGCGGCGCGGGCACGGGCCAGCGTCGGCGAGATTTCGGATGCAATGGAACGCGCCTTCGGGCGCCACAGGGCGGAGGTAAAGACATTGGCAGGGGTTTATGGCGCCGCCTACGAGGGCGACGAGGGTTTTGCGGCCATTCAGGCCGATGTGGAGGAATTCGCCGGGGAGGAGGGCCGCCGCCCGCGAATGCTGGTGGTGAAGATGGGGCAGGACGGGCATGACCGTGGCGCCAAGGTAATTGCCACGGCCTTTGCCGATATCGGTTTCGATGTGGATGTTGGCCCGCTGTTCCAGACACCGGAGGAGGCGGCGCAAGACGCTGTGGACAACGATGTGCATGTGGTCGGGATTTCCAGTCAGGCGGCCGGTCACAAGACGCTGGCCCCGAAACTGGTGCAGGCCCTGAAAGACAAGGGCGCGGGCGATATTCTGGTGATCTGCGGCGGTGTGATCCCGCAACAGGACTATGATTTTCTGTATGAAAACGGTGTAAAGGCGATTTTTGGTCCCGGAACCAATATCCCCGAAGCGGCACAGAACATCCTGAATTTGATCCGCAAGGCTCGCGGGTGATGGCGGGGTGCGCGTTTATACGGGCGGTGGCCCGGGCGCGCACCCGTCGTGCGTCAGGTTTCGGCGACGGGTTGCCGCCTGGATGCCATCGACAGGATGAAATATCCGGACACCGCAGCAATGACCGAGCCGCTCAACACGCCGAGGCGCACGAGGTTCATGGTGGTTTGATCCTCGAAGCTCAACCCGCCGATAAACAACGACATGGTAAACCCGATCCCCGCCAGCAGCGACAGCCCGAACATGTGTGTCCAGTTTGCCTCGTGCGGCAGTCGTGCCAATCCCAGCTTGACCAGAACGAAGGTCATACCGAACACGCCGACCATTTTTCCCAGAACAAGACCGGCGGAAATCCCCAGCGGAACCGGCGTCAACAGGTCGGAAAACCGGATGCCCGTCAATTCGACGCCGGCATTGGCAAACGCGAAAATCGGCACGATCAGATACAGAACATAGGGCGACAGGGCATTTTCCAGACTATGCAGGGGCGATTTGCCGTATTTGTCGGTCAGCGGGATGAAAAATGCGGTAACGACGCCGGCCAATGTGGCATGGACACCGGATTTCAACACCAGCACCCACAGGATGATCCCCAGCAGTATCGACGGCGCCAAGCGGTGCGCCCCGCGCAGGTTCTGGAACAGCAGACCCGCCAGCGGGATCAATGCAAGCAACAGGTAATTCAGTTTCAACTCGGCCGTATAGAAAAACGCGATGATCAGGATTGCTCCGAGGACGTCGAGAATGGCCAGTGTCAGCAAAAACACCTTCAGGCTGGCCGGTACACGGTTGCCCAGCAAGGCCAGAACGCCAAGGGCAAAGGCGATATCGGTTGCTGCCGGAATGGCCCAGCCGCCGATGGTTGCCGCATTGCCCCAGTTCAGGGCCAGATAGATCGCGGCGGGAACCAGCATACCGCCAACAGCCGCCATGCCGGGCAGCACGACGTCTCGGGGGTTTTTGAGCTTGCCTTCCAGGATCTCGCGCTTCAACTCCATCCCGATCAGGAAAAAGAAGATCGCCATCAGCCCGTCGTTGATCCACAAGACCAGCGGCTTGGACAGCCCGTCGCCGTTCAGCGTGATCGACAAATAGGACGAAAGCACCGCACGGTATTCTTCGACCAAGCCACTGTTCGCGATCACCAGCGCCGCGACGGCGGATACCATCAAAAGAATTCCTCCGGCCGCTTCGTGACGAAAAAAACGGTCGATGGAGCGCAGCAGCATATAATAATCCTTCCCGAAGGGGTGTGTGAACGTTACGCCCGAAATGGGGATTCTGCCGGCGAATTCAATAGCTGCAACAGCGAATTGCCGCATTTCGGCCACGATTCCGGCTTTCTTCAGGGTCCCGGGACGAAACATCGTTTCCGTTTGCGCGAAAGAGGTTTAACACTGAACGGTACCGGACTCAGAGAAAGCAACCGTCATGTCGAATAAGAAACAAGAATCGCTTGGTAAGGCCTCGCTGCGCTATCACGAATTTCCCACTCCGGGAAAACTGGAGGTGCGGGCAACCAAACCGCTGGCCAACGGCCGCGATCTGGCGCTGGCGTATTCGCCGGGGGTGGCGGAATCCTGTCTGGAAATCGGCAAGGATCCGTCGGCCGCAGTCAAATACACGGCGCGCGGAAATCTGGTTGCGGTGGTCACGAACGGGTCTGCCGCGCTCGGACTGGGCAATATCGGGCCGCTGGCCAGCAAGCCGATCATGGAAGGCAAGGCGGTTCTGTTCAAGAAATTCGCCAACATCGACTGCTTCGATATCGAGGTAAACGAAAGCGACCCTGAAAAGCTGGCCGATATCGTCACTGCGCTGGAGCCGACCTTCGGCGCGATCAATCTGGAAGATATTAAGGCGCCCGAATGTTTCATCGTCGAAAAACTGTGTCGCGAGCGGATGGGAATTCCGGTTTTCCACGACGACCAGCACGGAACGGCGATTGTTGTCGGTGCGGCGGCGACCAACGCGCTGTATGTGACGGGCAAGAAATTCGCGGACATCAAGGTGGTTTCGACAGGTGGCGGTGCTGCGGGGATTGCCTGTCTGAATATGCTGCTGA
The DNA here is from genome assembly GCA_964506345.1 of uncultured Rhodobacterales bacterium. Classification (GTDB taxonomy): domain Bacteria; phylum Pseudomonadota; class Alphaproteobacteria; order Rhodobacterales; family Rhodobacteraceae; genus NORP23. The sequence continues at coordinate 4,749 of CAZDLV010000077.1, forward strand.
AACTCGGGGTAAAGCGCGAAAACGTCTGGCTGTGCGATATTGCCGGGCTGGTTTTCGAGGGCCGGACCGAGGAAATGACGCCGCAAAAAGCCGCATTTGCACAAGCGTCGGACAAACGAACGCTTGATGATGTTATCGACGGCGCGGACCTGTTTCTGGGCCTGTCCGGCGGCGGGGTGCTGAAACCTGAAATGGTGAAGAAAATGGCGGCGAAGCCGATTATTTTCGCGCTGGCAAATCCTTCGCCCGAGATCATGCCCGACGTGGCGCGTGCGGTTGCACCCGACGCGATCATCGCGACGGGCCGGTCGGATTTTCCCAACCAGGTCAATAACGTTCTGTGTTTCCCGTTTATTTTTCGTGGTGCGCTCGATGTCGGCGCGACGACCATCAACGATGAGATGGAAATCGCCTGTGTCGAAGGTATTGCCGAACTGGCGCGCGCTTCCTCGAGTGCCGAGGCGGCCGAAGCCTACAAAGGCGAGGATCTGACATTCGGTCCCGATTACCTGATCCCGAAACCCTTCGATCCGCGCCTCCTCGCCACGGTTTCCTGTGCGGTTGTGCGTGCGGCTATGTCCAGCGGTGTTGCGAAACGCCCGATTGGCGATCTGGATGCCTATCGTGAACACCTCGACAGTTCGGTTTACAAATCGGCGCTGATCATGCGTCCGGTGTTTGATGCGGCGCGCGCCGCAGTCCGGAAAATTGTCTTTGCCGAGGGCGAGAGCGAGCGCGTGCTGCGCGCCGCCTTTGCCATGACCGAGGAAACGCCCGACAAACCGATCCTGATCGGGCGTCCCGACGTCGTTGCGGCGCGGTGCGAGAAATTCGGGCTGCCGATCACGGCGGGCAAGGATTTCGAACTGGTCAACCCGCAGGATGACCCGCGTTTCCGCGACTACTGGGGCACCTATCACGAAATTACGCAACGGCGCGGGGTTACGCCGGATCTGGCCAAGGCAATCATGCGCACCAACACGACCGCCATCGGTGCGGTCATGGTTGCACGCGGCGATGCCGACAGCCTGATTTGCGGAACCTTTGGCCAGTATCTATGGCACCTCAACTATATCGAACAGGTGCTGGGGTCCGATGAATTGACCCCGCGCGGCGCGCTTTCGATGATGATTCTGGAAAAAGGTCCGCTGTTTATCGCAGACACACATGTTTTCCCGGAACCGGACCCGCAGCAAATGGTCAACGTGGTTCTGGGCGCCGCCCGCCATGTCCGCCGTTTCGGGATGGAGCCGAAAATTGCCCTGTGTTCGCACTCGCAATTCGGCAACCTGTCCACAGACTCGGCGGTGCGTATGCGCGAAGCGCTGGCGATGCTGGATGCGATGGATCTCGATTTCGCCTACGAGGGCGAGATGCACACCGACGCGGCGCTGGACGAGGGGTTGCGGCGCAAGATTTTTCCGAATTCCCGTTTTGGTGGCGCGGCGAATGTGCTGGTATTTACCAATTCTGACGCGGCCAGCGGGGTGCGCAACATCCTGAAAATTGCCGCCAACGGGCTGGAGGTCGGGCCGATCCTGATGGGCATGGGCAACAAGGCGCATATCGTGACACCTTCAATCACGGCGCGCGGTTTACTGAACATTGCCGCGCTGGCGGGAACGCCGGTGCAGGTATACGAATAATAAAAACAATACTCCGAGGGGGCGTTTCGACGCCATGGACAGAAAGGTCCGAATTATCAAGGGAGAACACCAATGGCATACAAAGACGTTTACGCAAATTGGCAAGCCGACCCGGAGGCGTTCTGGATGGACGCTGCCGGGGCCATAGACTGGACCCGCAAGCCGGGCAGGGCGCTGGATGACAGCGATGCCCCGATGTATCGCTGGTTTGCAGATGGCGAGGCGAACACCTGCTACAACGCGCTGGACCGTCATGTCGAAAACGGTCGCGGTGATCAGGTGGCGGTCATTTACGACAGCCCGATCACCGGCGCTGCGCGCAAGATTACCTATCGTGAAATGCGCGATCAGGTGGCGCGGTTTGCCGGAGCATTGGCGGCCAAAGGTATCGAAAAGGGTGACCGTGTGGTCATTTATATGCCGATGGTTCCCGAGGCCGTCATGGCGATGCTGGCATGTGCGCGCATCGGTGCGGTGCATTCCGTGGTCTTCGGCGGTTTCGCCGCGAACGAACTGGCGGTGCGTATCGACGATGCAACGCCCAAGGCCATTGTCGCCGCATCTTGCGGGATCGAACCGGGCAGGGTGATCGCCTACAAGCCCTTGCTGGACGGCGCGATTGAAATGGCCTCGCACAAGCCCGACTTTACGGTGGTTCTGCAACGCGAGCAGGAAACCGCCAGCCTGAAAGACGGTTTCGATTTTGACTGGAACGACTTTCAGCAAGGGGTGGCGCCGGCGGAATGTGTGCCGGTTGGCGGCAATGACCCGCTCTATATTCTGTATACCTCTGGCACGACCGGGCAGCCCAAGGGGGTCGTCCGTCCCTCTGGCGGTCATATGGTGGCGCTGCACTGGACCATGAAAAACATCTATAACGTCGAACCGGGAGAGGTCTATTGGGCCGCGTCGGATGTGGGTTGGGTCGTTGGCCATTCCTATATCGCCTACGGGCCGCTTCTGTATGGTGCCACAACGATCGTGTTCGAGGGCAAACCGGTCGGCACCCCCGATGCCGGCACCTTCTGGCGGGTGATTTCCGAACACAAGGTGAAATCGTTCTTCACCGCCCCGACCGCATTTCGTGCCATCAAGCGCGAGGATCCGACCGGCGAGTTTGTCAAAAAATACGACCTGTCCTGTCTGAAAGCCCTGTTTCTGGCTGGCGAGCGCGCCGATCCCGACACGATTGTCTGGGCGCAGGAACAGTTGGGAATTCCGGTTGTGGACCATTGGTGGCAAACGGAAACCGGCTATGCCATTGCGGCGAATCCGCTGGGGATCGAGGAACTGGAGACCAAGCTCGGCTCGCCAACCGTGGCAATGCCGGGGTATGACGTGCAAATTCTGGGCGATGACGGCCACCCTGTTGCGAGCGGCGAACTGGGCGCGATCGCGATCAAGTTGCCGTTGCCGCCGGGGACGTTATCAACCCTTTGGCAGGCCGAGGACCGCTATCGCAGTTCCTATCTGGAAACATTCCCGGGGTTCTATGAAACCGGCGATGCGGGCATGGTGGACGACGACGGCTATCTGTACATCATGGCGCGCACGGACGACGTGATCAACGTCGCCGGCCACCGCCTGTCGACCGGCGCAATGGAGGAAGTCCTTGCCTCGCATCCGGACGTTGCGGAATGCGCGGTAATCGGTGTGGCTGATGACCTGAAGGGGCAGGTTCCGCTGGGGTTCTTGTGCCTGAACGCCGGCGTTAATCGCCAGCATGACGAGATCGTGGCCGAAGTTGTGAAGCTGGTGCGCACCAAAATCGGACCGGTGGCTGCTTTCAAACAGGCTATAGTGGTGGATCGGCTGCCCAAAACCCGTTCCGGCAAGATTTTGCGTGGCACCATGGTCAATATCGCCAACGGTACAGCGTGGAAAATGCCCGCGACCATCGACGATCCGGCTATTCTGGACGAGATCACCGAGGCGCTCGGAACGCTGGGGTATGCGGGTCAGGGCGCATAAACCCGGTAAACTATAGTTATACGCGATCAAAGCGGATTTCACCCACCCATAGGGTGAAATCCGCTGTTTTCCGGATGTATCTGTCTGAAATATATAAAATACCTCTTGCGCGACGATGTGCATTTTGCAACTGTCACGGTTGTATGCGGATCAAGGTGGGGATGTATGCGCCTGTCGGATGTTGTTTTAAGGGGTTTCGGGGTGTTCCCGAAAATTTTACCTTTCTTTAGGCTTCATGCGTTAGGCACATGTGTGTTGGCGTAAACGTGACAGGAGACCTTGGGATGCTGGGCAGGAAACGACGGGGGCTTTGGCCCGGAATTTTGGTTGGCGCGTTCGTTTGGGCGCTGGCGGGAAATGTGTCTGCGGCGCAAACTGTTCTGACTCTGGAAAATCCCTCGAAAAATATCCGGATCGAGTTGAGCCGCGAAGACCTTCTGGCGATGCCGCAAGTGACCGTCAAAACAGGGAACGAGTTTGTTGACGGTGTCGCCGAATTTTCCGGACCTTTGGCGCGGGACGTAATTTCCCTGCTTGGCGGCGGGTTCGACGTTGCGGATTTTTATGCGGTCAACGACTACTCCATCCCGATTCCGGTGGCGGATTTCGAAAATTACGACGTCGTCATGGCGCTGTTTATGAACGGAAAACGGTTTTCCTTGCGGGACAAGGGGCCGATCTGGCTGATTTACCCGATGACGGGCAACCCGGAATTGCAGGATAAAATATATAATGACCGCTTGATCTGGCAATTGGTCAGGGTGAGCGCACGGTGAGAAAGCTCGGCCTTCCCAGTCTGGTTTTACTGATTGTTTTCCTCGGAATTATAGGCTTTGCCGCGATGGGGGTTTACACGTTCAAAAAAGACGTGTCCGCAATGCGCGCCGCCAGCCAGGAAGACATATCCTGGACGTCAACCCAACTGGAACTGGAACTGGGCCGGTTCAGGGAATCCCTGCTGGCATTTCAGGTGCGCGGCAGCGGTGTGACTGCGGCAGACGTGAATGGCCGGTTCGATATATTATGGAGCCGGATCGCCCTGTTCCGGCAAGGCAGGGTCGGCGCGCGCTTGTCGGCGTATGAAAATACCTCGCATATTGTGTCCCGGTTGTTCCAAACCATGAAAAGCGTGGATCGGGCGGTTGTCGGGCTGATCGATGGTGACTCACAGAAAGCCGCGCAAATTTTACGAAAGTTTGACGAGTTTCCGGCGGCTCTGGCGACATTCAGCCGGGATGTCACGCTGGGCGAGGAACTGGGGAACAAGACGATCCGCGAGAGTCTCGAGGCGGGCGTGAACCGCACGCTGATGCTGTTTTC
>CAZDLV010000078.1:0-9674 GCA_964506345.1 uncultured Rhodobacterales bacterium
GATAGATATCGCGTGATTGTTGCGTACCGGACTGCGCGGCGTAAACCTCGGCCGTGGTGCGTGCGTTGCCGCGTGACACCGGTTCGGGCGCGGTATATCCCGCCCGCGCGCCGTAAAGCGCGCGCGTGCCGTTGGCCAGACTTGTAGACGGGGTTCTGGTTTTGAAGTTCCCCCACAGGATGTCGGCGCCGTTTTTTTCCAGTCGAACGAACAGCTTCCCGTCTGTCGGGGCGTTGTTGACCGATGTCGATGCATCGCCGTAGACGGGGTAGAATTTGTCCGGATCAAGCCGACGCAGAACCGATTTTGCGTCTTTGCCGAGGAAATTCGAGAAAATTCCGCTGACCGGCCCTTCACCGGTGTCGGCCGACGCGGTCAGCAACCAGTCGCCCTTGACCATGCCTTTCAGGTAGAAAGCCAGCCGCCCGTCGATATAGATGGCGTCGCTGAACGGTTGCCCCGTCGCGGCAACCACCGGGCCGGTTGCCGTGTTGCGCCCGACGGTCAGGTCGGCGAGCGCGACATAGAACCAGTCCGATGTTGCAACCGACACTTCCTGCATTTTTTCCTGCCGGATCTGGCCGCGCGACCCGATGATGTCACTGGTGACCAGTTGCTGGCCGCCCGGCAAAATCTGTGTCCATGTGAAACCTCCCGTTGTGCCGACCGGCACGTCCGCCCCCATGAAACGCGCGCTTTCGCCGTGCGCAACACCGCTGCCGCTTGCGATAATCGCGCTGCCGCTCAGGCGGATGGTATGGGTGGCCAACATATTCGACCCCGCCGCCGCATAGAGCATACCTGCGTCGGGGCGTGCGCGACGTGTCAGGTCAAGCGGCTTGGCCGAGGTGGTGTCGGCGCGTCCCTTTTCGTCGTAAACCCGCAAAAAATAGGTCAGCATTGCGGGTGTTCCCGCCGGAACAGCCCATGTCGTGACCCGACCCGGAGTCGCCGGTACGGTAGCGACGGGGGTGCCTGTTGCGTCGGCGATGACGATTTCGGCGCGTTTCTGAAACGCCGTATAGTTGGACCAGTTGCGGAATTCGACCACCCGCGGATTGCTGGCGATTGGCCAGCCCGCGACGGCCAGAAACGGCGCAGGCGTATTTGCGGCCTGACTGAATTCCAGCGTAGAGGTGGTGTTGGTGGCCGTGGTATTTGGCGCGCCGGTCACAACGATCGAGAACGGCACGTCGCCGAAATTCGCCTGTTGTGCATAGGCGATGCCGGAACCTGTCAGCAGCAGCGAGGCGGAGGCGAGGGTTGCAAGATGTTTCATTATTTCAGCCCTTTCACGGCGAGAGGAGCGTCAATGATTTTCGTATAGACCGACAACGGGTATCCACACCCGGTTTTCTGCCATTGCCGCAAAAGGTCCGCTCGTAACAGATCGAGGCGTTGCTGCGCCAGCGGATCCTGTCCGACATGCACCAGCAACACCGAGGACGGCGCCTCGCACAGGGTTTGCGGCAAGTTGGTCATCGCGTTGCCCAGGCGACTGACGGCGGTGGTGGTTCCGTCAACGAAGGCCTGCGGGAACAGGTCTATACGAACCATCCGGTAGGTGGTTGCCCCGAAGTTGACCCTTGCCGCCTTGCCGCGTGTTACCCGCACAAGCCCCGGATTGTCTGTGGTCATACGGGTGCCGGTCGGCAATGTGGTTTCATCCAGTTTCAGAATAAAGTTGGAGCCGTGATCGCTGTTCGGGACCGCTGCGCAGGGAACGTGGTAACGCCCGAATTCGTCGGTGGTGATGACGGTGCCGTTAACGGTAGCAAGTTTCACGCCGGCAAGGCCTTTCTCGCCGGGGTCCTGCACGCCGTTACCGTTGGTGTCGTTGAAAACCTTGCCGATGATGTCGGAACAGTCGAACACCGGATCGGGGGCAACGATGACGCTGGCGCGTGCTATGTTGGACAAGGTGGTGTTGATGATCGTCAAGACCGACCATGCCTCGTTGGTGTATTCGCCGATGCCGGCACCGGCGCCGACGACCAGCATCAGGCGCACGGTTCTGGTTTGCGATGCGGCAAAGGTCAGCCCGCCCCATGTCAGTGTGCGGCCGGTGATCACCGGCTCGACGGGGACGCCGTCTAGGGTGGCCGATCCGGATTTGTAGACGAACCCCGCAGGGATGCGGTCAACGATTGCCATGCCGTTCAGGGTGGCGGGCAAGGTATTTTGCACCGTTACCGTGTAAGGCACCAGCGCGCCGATGTTGGTGGTTTTTACCGGCGTGGTTTTGGTGGCAAGGAACGAGCCTTCCAGAACCGGATCAATCGGGAAGTGGTTATTGACGATCTGTGCCGATGTTCCCACCGTCAGGTTGAAGCTGTCGAAATATTGCGTCGTAGCCGCCCCTGTCGCAAGACCGGCCGATGTTGTCGCGCAGGTGGCCGGATTGGCCAGGGTTGTCGATGTCGGTGCCAGATTTGTGGTCTGCACCAGTGCCGGGTCCGGCAGGGCCGTGACGGCGAGTGTGCCGGCACATACAGGTATGATCAGCGACGGAACCGGCATATATCCCGGCGGATAGCTGGTGATCGACAGGCGGTATACGCCGCTCGGCGCGGTGTTCAGCAGCAGGAACTGGTAATAGCCGTCAGCCGCAGTTGTATAGGACAGCGATCCGCCGACAACGTCGGCCGCGCTGAACCCTGCCGGACCGGAAATGCTGATAACAGCGCCGGCGACCGGTGTGCGGGTGATCGAATCGTAGACGACTCCGTTGGGATCGAGTGGCAGACTCTGTTGCACCGTGTTGGTTCCTGCCAGCAGGGTAAGACCTGTCAGGGTGCCCTGCGTGTTGCTGGCCCCGCCGGGATTGTTGATCGGGTCGATAACACCGTTCACGAACGCGCCACCGGTTTCGTTCGGAACCGGTGTGCCGAAAATTGCGCCGGTCGGACCGTCGCGGAAGCGGATTTCATAGCCGGTGCCGGGGGCAATACCGGTGATCGCATAGGTTCCGGCCGGCGTCGTTTGGGCGCTGGCCACGACGCTGCCGTTCAGCAGCAGTTCAACGGTCCAGCCGCTGACCACCGGTTCTGTGATATCGCGGATGTTGTCATGGTTGTAGTCCCGCCAGATTGTCCCCTGAACCGAGGCGCTGGCAGTGATGACCGTCGGGTCGTTGTCGGTGTTGTTACCGGTGAAGGCAACCGGCTCGTTACCGCCAGCCACGACGGTTGTCGCCGTCAATATCTGGCCGTTCAGCCCCGCGCCGGTCAATGTGTCGATGACAATGGGCGATCCGGTTCCGCCCGCGCCTGTTACGACGGCGGTGCTGTTACATGTGACGATCTGCCCGGTAAGCGAACACGTCCAGCCGGTGCCGGTGGCGCCGGTCGGGGTGATCCCTGCGGGCAGGGTGGTTTTAACCGAAATCGGGCCGCCGGTGTTGACCGGGCCGATGTTGGATATCTGCACATAGTATTTCCCGAAATTGTTGTTTTCCGAGAATGCGGCAGGGGTGTGCGTTATGGCAACCACCAGATCGGGTGCAGGGGTCGGGGCCTCGGCAAAGAGGTTTGCACCGGACACCGTGTTGATGCCGGTCAGGTCGATTGTCGATATTGCGCTCGGCACAGTGGCTTTTGCTGTCGCGACTCCGCCTGTTGATCCGGCCGTGGTGAACCCGTTGACGGTATTGGCCGGCTGCGCCGGTTGCGTCAGGGTGTAGGTTCCTGCCGGAAGCGTGGCAAAGGTGAACTGTCCGTTGCTGTCGGTCGTGGTGGTGGCCGACACGGGCGTGCCGTTGACATCCGTGCCGCTCAACACGATCGATTGTGCGCCGATACCGTAATCGAAGCCGTTGCGGATGCCGTCATCGGCGAAATCGAAGAACACCTCGCCCGAGATCCGGCGGTCGTTGGCGATTTCGGCGAAATTGTTGTCCGGCGACACTGTGTTCGGCGGCAGGGTGATATTCGCGATGTTGCTGGGCAGGATTGCGGGTGCGCTTGCAATACCGGGGGTGCCGCCGTTGGGGACGGTGCCGGCGGTGGTAATCCCGTTGGAAGTGCCGGCGGGTTGCACCGGTTCGCATACGCTGTAAGTGCCGTTTTTCAATCCGGTAAAGGCATAGCTGCCATCCGGCGCGGTGGTGGTGGACACTGGCGCAGGGTCGGTGACACAGTTGGCCGCCGCGTGCAATTCCACCGCAACGCCGGCCAGTGCGGTATCACCGCCGTTTTGCAGGCCGTTATTGTTCTGGTCGAAAAATACCTTGCCGGAAATGGCCGAAAGATACGGTTCGGCAAAGGTGTTGGACGGGGATCCGGCTATGTCTCCGGCCAGATTGGCTTGCAGGGTGATCCCCTCGATCACGCTGGCAAACGGACCTGCCGGCGGATTAGAGGCAACGCCGGCGGTTCCTGTGGCCTGGACAATCGGTCCGGCCATGGGGATGCCGTTATAGGTGTTTGCCGGTTGCCCGACCTCGCAGACGGAATAGGTGCCGGCGGGTAGCGGGTGGAACAGATAGTTGCCACCGGCATCGGTCAAAATCGAGGTCTGCAAGGTGCCGGCGCAGGTTGCGCCGTTGCGCAACTGGACCTCGACGCCGCTGAACGGGGTGTCCAGACCGGCGGTGAAGATACCGTCGGGGATCACGTCATTGTCCGCGAAAACCTTGCCGGCGATAAAACCCTTGTTGCTGATCTGGAGCGGGCTGTTCGCCGGCGCGGGGTTGACCCCCGCCGTGGTTTTCAGATCGCCTGCCGGAATATTGCCGTTGTAGGTGCCGGTAACGGTGCCGGTGACGTTGGTGCCGATGGTGCATCCGCCCGAGGGCAGGGTGGCGCCGGACGGAACGGTGATTGTGTTGGCACCCGACACCGCCGAAATGGTTGTGGCGAGGATCGAGGTGCAGGTGCTGCTGACGCCGGGGGCGGGGGCTACAACCAGCGGCCCGGGGGCCGACGGCAATGTGAACACCAGCGGTGATGTCAGCGTAATCGGGAAACTGTTGGGGTTGCCCAGTGTGACTTTGGCAACGGATATGCCGGAAACCGGAATGACCGGCAGGTCGAATTCCAGTCCGACGGTCGGCGGTGTGGCAATGACCAGTTTGGCGCGCGTCGGTTCCAGATTCGAGATACCTTCCAGCGTCGTGACATCGCCGCTGTTGATGGTCGTGATATAGCTGCCGGGGATGTTGGACAGGATATTGGCGGTAACCTCGCAGGCGCTGTTCGCGGCCATTGTCCCGCCTGTCAGGCGCAGGAATGTCCCCGAGGGGTCGGCTGTGACGCTGCCGCCGGTGCAGGAGGTTGCGCCGTTCGGAACAGGTGTCAGGAAAAGACCCGCCGGCAACGGCGTCTGGAAGGTGACGCCGGTAAGGGCTGCGTTGTTGGGGTTTACGATCCGGATTTTCAGAATCTCGGAGGTTCCGGCGGTCGAATATCCGGTTCCGGTACTGAAACCGGAGCCGGCTTGCACAACCGGATCCAGTGTCGCCCCGATGTTGGCGATCTGCACGTTCAGCGGTGCGACCGCGCGCAATGTGTCGCTGGCGGGGGAAAAGTTGGACACCGGCAGGCCGCCGGATACGCCGGTGACGTCGCCCACGGCAACGGTGTCCGGATAGGTTCCGGCGACCGGTGCGGTTACGTCTATTTCGATGTAACAGGTGCCGGGGATGCCGGCCGAAGCGGCGGCAATGGCCCCGCCGGTCAGGCGGATTTCCGACGGATTCGGGGTGCTGATGGTGCCGCCGGTACAGGTTGTTACCGGATTGGGGCTGCCGGGAACCGTTACCCCCGCCGGCAGGATATCGAGTGTTGACAGGTTGGCAACCGGCGATGTCAGCGGATTGGTGACAGTCAGGCGCAGCCTGCTGCGGGTGCCGGCGGGGATGACCTTGGGCGTAAAGGTCAGGTTGACGCCCAGATTGTTCAGCGTGGTTATGCTGGTGGAGGCCAGAACCGGATTGGTCAGCCCTTCGTTGGTGACAATCGCTTGCGCCGGAATGATGTCGTTGACCGAGGTCCCGGCAACACCTACCACCACGTCAACGAAAACCTGGCAACTTGATGTTGCCGTCATGCTGGCGCCGGACAGGGTCAGGGACTTGCCGCCCGGGGTGGCGCTTACCACACCGCCGGTGCAGGTGGTGGATGCCAGCGGGGTGTCCGCGATGAACAGGTCGGTGTAACTGTTTGCGCCGGTCAGCGGTGCGCCGTCGCTGGTGAAATAGTCGGTCAGGTCCAGGCCGCTGACCGGAATATCGCCGGCGCCGCCGTTACCGTTGGTGATGGTGATGCTGAGCGTGGCAGGCGCGCCCGGAAAGGCAACGGTGCTGGGGGTGATCTGCTCGCTGATGGTCAGTTGCGAATTGGTGATCGTTTGCGCCAGTGTCGCCGATACCGGGACCAGGTTTTTGACGCCGCCGTCGGCGGTAATTCCGCCAACCGGAATGGTGTTGATCCAGTTGCCGGCCCCCGAAACGCTCACGTCGAATTTCAGGTCGCATTGCCCGCCGGCAGGCAGGGTCGCGCCGGTCATGGACAGGGTGTTGCCGGTAATGGAAATCGCCGGTGCGCCGTCACAGGTAGCATAGGCGTTCGGTGTGGGTGCAAAGACCATGCCCGTGGGCAGGGTGTCGATCGCGCCGACGCCGGTCAGCACACTGTTGCCGATGTTGCCCAGACGGATGGTAACGGTGGACGAGCCGCCGCTGAGGACTGCGGCGGGGGAAAAGACCTTGCTTGCCGTCAGGGCCGGGTTGAAGATCATGTTGGCGGAAGATTGCGCGACCACAACCTCGGTCGTGCTGGCGTCGGCGAAATAGGCCGTGGCCGAGGCCGTGGCCGTGTTGCTGAAGGATCCCGCCGCGCCGGAAATGTCGAATTGTACGAAACAGCTGCCGTTGGCACCGGTTCCGTTGCTGGCGCGCGGTGGCACGGTGCCGCCGTTCAGGCCGATACTGGTGCCGCCGGGGGTGGCGGTGAAGGTCGGTGTGCCGCAGTTGCTGGCCGCATTGACCGGATTGGCCAGCACCATTTGCGATGTTCCCGATGCCGGCAGCAGGTCCGATATACTCAGGCCGGTGATGGTGTTGGCTGTTCCGTTCGATATGTCCAGACGAACGGTGGAAATGGCGCCTTCGGACAGTGTGGCCGGCGTGAAGGATTTCACCAGTGCCAGGCGTCCGCCGATGCCGGTGACAACCGAATTCGATGCCGTGGCGTTACAGGTCGCGCCGTGGCACACATCGCCGATGGCGAGTGAATTGGAAACCGTTGCCGGAACGACCGGCGACATCGCCCAATAGGTAATGTAGCAGGAGCTGGGCTGGTTTTTATTCACCCGCGCCGGAACCGAGGTGAACGTCTGTGTCACCAGCGAACTGCCGGTGACGCTGTTGTCGACAAGGCCGCTACACCCTGTGCCGCCGCTTAGCACCGGTGTGTAGTCGTTGGTTGTCCCGTTGATCGTCACCGGCCCGTTCAGAACGGAAACACCCGTTGGCAGGGTGTTGGTGATGCTCATAGGGCCGATGGAAGTGGCGTTGAAGTTCTCGATTTGCAGGCGGTATTTGATCGGGTTGCCCGGTGCGGCGGACGCGGGCGAGGATGTCAGGTAAATACGCACATCGTCGCCCACCTCTACACTGCTGCTGCCGCCTTCGGTGACAACGGCGGATCCGCCAATGGTGGTGGAAACCGCGATATCCGCAGCGGCAATGGTGTTGGTGTATAGTTGCTGGACACCGGCCGTCAGCACATACCCCGTATAGTTTACGGTAATTGTACACGAACCGTTTGCCCCGATGGTTGTCGGCGAGGTTTGCGTGACCCCCTTGTTCCCGGCGGTGATGCCAAAGGTTCCCGCTGCCGCGCCGGTTCCGGTGCAGACCACGGGATTGATGCTGTTGACGACCAGCCCGTTGCCGGCGATGGCCGCCCCCTGTATCGGGCTGTCGGTAAACGAGGCCATGTTCAGCGGAGTGCCGCCGTCGTTGAACAACACAATTTTCATGGTGTCGGACTGGCCGGTGGCCAGACGGCTGTTGGCGAAATTCACGCTCAGGCGGAACGGCGAGCGCATCCGCAGCGTGCGGTTGGAATTGGCAACCAGCGGGATGCCGATATCGTTGCTGAAATCGGCGATGCGGTCGATGCTGTTCACCACGGACTGCTGATAGGCGGTGCCGGTGGTATTCGCCACAACCGAAACGGTGATGTCGCAGTCGCCGTTTGTGGTGCCGGTTTTTGCCGGAATCGTACCGTTGGCAGTCAACGCGACGTCGCCGGGCAGTGCGGAAAACACCGGCGCGGCGCCACCATTGTTACAACTGGCAATGATATTCGGAACAGGGGCGACTTTGAACGCCGGAATGCCGTTTATCAACGGGAAGGTGTCCGTCAGGGTGTAGTTCGGGATGGCAATGCCGTTGGAATTCGACAGATGGATTTTCAGCCGTTTCGATGCGCCGCCAAGAACAAGGGTGGCGCCATCCGGCAAAGATTGCGAAACCGCCGGTTTGGCGATGGATTTTACCGTGATGCTTTGTTGCGGCGCACCGGCATTTGCCTGCGGTGTTGTGTTGATCAATCCGGTAACAGCACCACTGGCAACAACGAAAGTGTAGGCCTGCGATGTGCCGGTGGATGTGCCTGCGGTAACCGGCATGGTGATATTGCAAGACCCGAAGTTACCGTTCGCGGCAACGGGAATTTGCCCGCCGCTCAGCTGGACAAAATATCCGGTTGCATCCTGTCCGCTAGACAACGTGCCGGCGGCAGTGACGGGCGCGCCGGCGGCGTCGAAACAGCTGAGTGTGGGAGGCGAGGTGAACTTCAACCCGTCGGGGAACGTTCCGGGCAGATAGGTTTTGGCCAGCGCGACAGCGGTGACGGGGGATACGGTATTGCTGTTTGACAATGTCAGCAGCAGCGCCGTTTGTTCCAGCGGGTTGATGGTGCTGCTGTAAGGGGCCTGAACGGTAACGGCCGCGCCCAGATATGCGGTTTGCACCGTTTGCGCGACGCCACCCGAGGCGAAAAACTGCGATGCGGCGAAAATACCGATGCTCCAAAACCGGGAAAGGCCGAGCGGAATTCGGGAAAGCGCGCGGGAGTCAGCCATTCTATTGTACCTTATACCGTTATAGTCACAAAATGTGGATAGTTTCCGTTCAGAAGTATCGGCGGTGATTCGTCATTGCAAGAAATAATTCGTCGCGCTGCGAGAAATCACATTCTTGCCACAATCTAGGGACGAAATGCGGCAATAGTGCGGCTGGTGGAAATGCCGTAGACGGGTGTGGCAATACCTTGCCGCGAAACCAGAAAACGGTTGGATATGTTCCGGCTGTGTTTTATATACGCAAAAAAGGTGAATTCGCGATATGACGGACAACTGCTGGATACAGTTTGACGGCAAAACCTACGCAGTTCAATCCGGGCAAACCGCGCTGGATGCGATGCTGCGCGGCAGCGCCAATCTGGTGTTTTCCTGTCGCAAGGGGACGTGCCGGTCCTGTATGCTCGAAGCGGTTTCGGGCGACCCCGGCGAGGAGGGGCAGGCGCGTCTGCCGCAAAAGCTGCGCGATCTCGGTTTCTTTTTGCCTTGTGTGACGCGGGCACCGGATTCCGTGGTGGCAAGGCGCCCCGATATGTCGAAATGGGTCGCGCGGGGCGTTCTGGAAAAACGGCAGCGTCTGGCGG
>CAZDLV010000079.1:0-9556 GCA_964506345.1 uncultured Rhodobacterales bacterium
GTGCCGACCGGCAATTTCGGTGACGTTTTCGCCGGATATGTTGCCAAACGCATGGGCCTGCCCATCGACCGTCTGGTGATCGCCACCAACCAGAACGACATCCTGCACCGGACCCTGGCCAGCGGCGACCACTCCAAAAGCGGCGTTACCCCCTCGATCAGCCCGTCGATGGATATTCAGGTCTCGTCGAATTTCGAACGTCTGCTGTTCGACCTTTACGACCGCGAAGGCGCCGCCGTGGCGCAACTGATGGACGACCTGAAGGAGCGGGGCGGTTTTACCCTCTCGCAAGGGGCGCTGGAACGCCTGCGCGGCGAATTCGACTCCGGCCGCTGTTCCGAGGAAGAAACCGCCGAAACCATCCGTTTCGCGCAGGAACACTACGGTCAGGTGCTGTGCCCCCATTCTGCCGTCGCCCTGAAGGTGGCGCGCGAACAGCGCGGCGATCCGGCAACGCCGATGGTGATCCTCGCCACCGCCCACGCCGCCAAATTCCCCGACGCGGTCGAGGCCGCCTGCGGCATCCGCCCCGCTTTGCCGCCGCATATGGCCGACCTGTTCGAACGCAAGGAACGCTTCACCCGTGTCGCCAACGACCTGAGCGCGATCGAGGATATTATCCGCAAGGGGTCCCGCGCGTGAGCGTGCGCCTCCACACCCTCGCCAACGGGTTCCGCATCGTCACCGAGGATATGCCCGGCCTGAAATCCGCCACCCTCGGCATCTGGGTCGATGCGGGCGCGCGCCACGAGCGGCCGGAACAGAACGGCATCGCGCATTTCCTCGAACACATGGCCTTCAAGGGCACCGGCCGCCGCTCGGCGCTGGAGATTGCCGAGGCGATCGAGAACGTCGGCGGCTACATCAACGCCTATACCAGCCGCGAGACCACGGCCTATTACGCCCGCGTGTTGCAGGACGACGTGCCGCTGGCGCTGGACGTGATCGCCGACATCCTGCTGGATCCCGCGTTCGATCCGCATGAAATCGAAACCGAACGCGGCGTGATCCTGTCGGAAATCGGCCAGTCCCTCGACACCCCCGACGATATTATCTTCGACTGGTTGCAGGAAACCGCCTTTCCGGACCAGCCCATGGGCCGCCCGATCCTTGGCCCTGCCGAACGGGTTCGGGCCTTCATGCGCGATGACCTCGCGGGTTTTGTGCGGGAATACTACGGCCCCGAACAGATGATCCTGTCGGCGGCGGGTGGCATCGACCACGACGCCATCGTCAAAACCGCCGAGAAGCTTTTTGGCCATCTGCCCCGCCGCCCTGCCGCCACCGCCCCGCCTGCCAATTTCGTCGGCGGCGAGAAACGCGAGATCAAGGATCTGGAACAGGCCCATTTCACCCTCGCGCTCGAGGCCCCCGGCTGGCGCGACGATGCCGTCTATACCAGCCAGATTTTCGCCGCGACCATGGGCGGGGGCATGTCCTCGCGCCTGTTTCAGGAGGCACGGGAAAAACGCGGGCTGTGCTATACCATCTTCGCACAGGCCTCGGCGCACGAGGATACCGGCCTGTTCACCATCTATGCCGGCACCGGCGGCGAGCAGATCGCGGAGCTGGCCGACCTGACCATTGCCGAGCTGCGCCGTGCCGGCGACGACATGTCGGATGTCGAGGTCGAGCGCGCCCGCACGCAGATGAAGGCGGGGATGCTGATGGGACTGGAAAGCTCCACCGCCCGTTGCGAGCGTCTGGCCCGCATGGTCTCCGTCTGGAACCGTGTCCCGACGCTGGAGGAAACGGTTGCAAAGATCGAGGCCGTGACCACGGAAAAGGTCCGCGATTTCGCGACCGGCCTTTGCGCCAATGCGACCCCGGCGATGGCGCTCTACGGTCCGGTTTCGGGCGCCCCTGCGTTGGCGGACCTCTCGCGGAAACTGGTGGCCTGACCCGTGTTCCGGCGACGCAAACTTCCGGTATTGCAGACCGGTCGGCTGTTTCTGCGCCTGCCCGAGATGCGCGACTATCCCGACTGGGCGCAATTGCGCCGCGCCTCGGCCGAATTTCTGGATCCGTGGGAACCGGTGCGCGCCTTTGACTATCTGTCGCAAAAATCCTTTCGCTATCGGGTGGCGTGGGGGCGTCGTGCGGTCGCGGCAAAGCAGGCGTTGCCGTTGCTGCTGATCCGGCGCGACGACGGCGCATTGCTGGGCGGCATCACCCTTGACAACATGCAGGCGGGCGTTTCGCAATCCTGCACCGTCGGCTACTGGATGGGCGAAAAATTCGCGCGTCAGGGCTATATGCTCGAGGCGCTGTCGGCCACCGTTGACTATGCCTTCAACACGCTGGACCTCAGCCGGATACAGGCCGGATGTCTGCCGGAAAACACCCCGTCGCGGGCGCTGCTGGAAAAGGCGGGTTTCAAATACGAGGGCGTGGCGCAAAGCTATCTGCAAATCGCCGGACGCTGGCGCAACCATGTGCTTTATGCCAATCTGCGCCGTGACAGGCGCGGGCGCGTCGATACATAGGTTGCAACATGGCCCTGAACGAACCGGATAAATCCCTGCTGGACCGGCTGGCCCCCTTTGCCGCGCCGCTGGAACCGCGCTACCTCGAAGAGCCGCGCGGCCGTTTCCACGGGCAGGCCGCGGCGCTGTTGAAACCGCGCAACGTGGCCGAAGTGTCCGAAATCCTGTCCGCCTGCAACGCCGCCCGCGTCGGGGTCGTTCCCTACGGCGGCGGCACCGGCCTCGTCTCCGGCCAGATTTTCGAGGGCACCCCCCCTCCGGTCCTGCTGTCGCTCGAACGCATGAACGCCATCCGCGACGTCGATCCCGCCGACAACGTGCTGGTGGCCGAAGCCGGCGCCATCCTTGCCGATGTGCGCGCCGCGGCGGAAAACACCGACCGTCTGTTTCCGCTCTCGCTTGCCTCCGAAGGCTCCTGCCGCATCGGTGGCAATCTTGCCACCAACGCCGGCGGGGTGAACGTGCTGCGCTACGGCAACGCCCGCGACCTGTGTCTGGGGATCGAGGCGGTTCTGGCGGACGGCACCGTGTTCAACGGGCTGAAACGTCTGCGCAAGGACAACACCGGCTACGACCTGCGCAATCTGCTGGTCGGCTCCGAAGGCACGCTCGGCGTCATCACCGCCGCCAGCCTGAAACTGTTCCCCCGTCCGCTCAATGTCGAGGGCGCCTTTATCGCCGTTCCCTCGCCGCAAGCCGCGCTCGACCTGTTGCACCTGCTGGCGGAACACTTCGGCCCGATGATCTCGGCCTTCGAACTGATCCACCGCAACGGTCTCGATTTCCTGCGCGAGACGGGGCTGCCCTGCAATGACCCGCTGGACAGCGCGCCGGAATGGATGGTGTTGGTGGAATGCGGGGCAGGGGCCGGATCGAACCTGCGCGACCGGCTGGAGGAGGCGCTGGCGACCGCCTTTGACCGCGCCCTGCTTTCCGACGCCGTGCTGGCCCAGAACGCCGCGCAGCTTGCCGCCTTCTGGAACATCCGCGAAACCATCCCCGAGGGCAACCGCCTGATCGGCTCGGTCTCCTCGCACGATGTTTCGGTTCCTGTCAGCCGCGTGCCGGAATTTATCACCGCCGGAATCGCCGCCATCCGCACCATCGACCCCGCCTTGCGCATCAACTGTTTCGGCCACCTTGGCGACGGCAACCTGCACTACAACGTCTTTCCGCCCGCAGGCACCGGCCGCGAGGTTTACGAGCCGGTCAAAGGCGCGGTCAAAACCGCCATCCACGATCTGGTGGACAGCTTCGGCGGTTCTTTCAGCGCCGAACACGGGGTCGGGCGGCTGAAAAAACACGATCTGCTGAAATACGGCGACGCGGGCAAGATCGCCGCCATGCGGGCCATCAAGGCGGCACTCGACCCGAACGGCATCCTCAACCCGGGCGCGGTCCTGTAAAAATGCCCCGCCGGAGAACCGGCGAGGCATCGTTTTTCAGATCAAACTTCTGAAGCAAGCAGCACCCTTATCCTTGGGGTGCGCCCCTTATCGCAGCGATTGGTTAACGAAAGGTTACGCGCCCTCGAATGCGCAGAGGCTATGCACATCCATGCCCAGCGCCTCCAGTTTCTTGCGCCCGCCCAGTTCCGGCAGATCGATGACAAAGGCGCAGGAGACGATCTCGCCGCCCATGCGCTCGATCAGCCTGATACCGGCCTCGGCGGTGCCGCCGGTGGCCAGCAGGTCGTCCACCATCAGGATGCGCTCGCCCGCCTGTATGGCGTCGTCATGCACTTCCATCACCGCCTCGCCGTATTCCAGCTGATAGGCCTGCTCGATGGTCTTGCCGGGCAGCTTGCCTTTCTTGCGGATCGGCACGAACCCCACCGACAACTGGTGCGCAATCGCGCCGCCGAGGATAAACCCCCGTGCCTCCAGCCCCACCACCTTGTCGATGCGCTCGCCCGCATAGGGGTGCAGCAACTGGTCGATGGCAATACGGAACCCCCGCGCGTCGCCGAACAGCGTGGTGACATCGCGGAACATGATCCCCTCGTGCGGGAAATCGGGAATGGTGCGGATGTAGTCTTTGACGGTCTTGTTGCGGGGCATGTTATCCTCGTTTCGGCGTGCTGAGCATTTCTTCGACAACCGCCACGGCCTGCGCCTCGCGGTCCTTCCAGTCGCCCGATATCAGGGTGTAGGGCGCATGGAAAGCCTCCAGCTTGGCCTTGGTGCGCTCGAAGAACTTTTGCCGCATCTCCTGCTTGGCGAAATAGCGCAGCGGGTCCTCCTCCCACGGCACATTGGCATCCAGCAGCAGATAGTGGTCCGGCAACTCGATCCGCGCTTCCAGATCGGGCAGCGAGCGGCCCAGCAGCATCTCGGCCCAGACCGCGGTCAGCAGGGGATCGGTATCTTCGAACAACACCGGTCCCGCCTTCATCGACAGCGTCTTGCGGTGCGCCACATGCCCGTCCACGATGAAATGCAGCTCTTCGGGGCGATAATCCCCCGGCGTGCGGTAATGTTCATAGGGCCGCCCGTATTCCGGCACATAGGGGCCGCCGAATTTTTTGGCCAGAAAATCCGCCATATAGGATTTGCCGGTGCTTTCCGGCCCGACCAGCGTCAGGCGTTTCTGGAAATAGGGCCGGACATGGTCGGGGATGGAATGCCAGTGCCCGAAAGGGTCCTCGCGAATTTCCAGCGAGTTGGCCGGAAAGGCCATCCACATCGGGTCGAGGATGAAATGCTGCGCCCCCAGCGCCCGCGACAGGTCGACGATGTAATCCTCGGACCCGATCACGCGGTCGATCGGCTCGGGGTGGAAACCGCGAATGATCCGCGCCCAGTCGGGATGGTCCGACGGCAACGCCGTATCGCCGTTGTTGGACACGATCACCACCGCCTGCGGAAACAGCTCCTCCATCCAGCCCTTGCGCACGGCGGGGGCAATCGGGTCGCTGTCCGAGGCCGACAGGATAATCGTCAGCCGGTTGACCAGATAGGAGGCGGTGCGGATCAACGCCACATGCCCCTCGTGCGGGGGCATGAATTTCCCGAGGATAACGCCTTTGGTCATGGTCCGGTCTCCCGCAATGGTCGCCGGTCACAGTCGCGGCACCCCGGTTTTATAGTGGTCGGGCAGGGGCGGGTAAACAGAATTTACGGCCTCGCCGGACCGCGCACCCCGTGCGGATTATTTCAACACCCGCCCCGCCACCGCATCCAGCTTCGCCACCAGCGCCGGATCGCGTTTGTCCGGTGCGGTCATGATCGCGAACTCCAGCGCGCGGTCGCAGCCGTGTTCGCACACCCCGCGGCTGGCGCCCAGCAGTGCGGGCAGGCGTTTCACCATGCCCCGCGCCTTGTCGGAATTGCCGGTCAGCGTGGCGATGATCTGCGTCACATCCACCTCGCCATGGTCGGGGTGCCAGCTGTCATAGTCGGTGATCATCGCGACCGAGGCATAATCCAGCTCCGCCTCGCGCGCCAGTTTGGCCTCGGGCATGTTGGTCATGCCGATAACGTCGCAGCCCCAGACCTCGCGATAGAGCCTGCTTTCGGCCAGCGTCGAAAACTGCGGCCCCTCCATCGCCAGATAGGTGCCGCCCGTGTGCACGGTGATCCCCTCGTCCCGCGCGGCCTGCTCGCAGGCGGCGGACAGGCGCGGGCAGGTCGGATGCGCGACGGAGACATGCCCGACACAGCCGGGACCGAAGAACGACTTTTCCCGCGCAAAAGTCCGGTCGATGAACTGGTCCACGATCACGAAATGCCCCGGCGCCATGTCCTCGCGAAACGAGCCGCAGGCCGAGACCGAGATCACATCCGTCACCCCGATCCGTTTCAGCGCGTCGATATTGGCACGGTAGTTGATGGTCGAGGGCGTCTGCACATGCCCGCGCCCGTGACGGGGCAGAAACGCCATCTTTACCCCGTCGAGCGTGCCGGTCAGGATCCGGTCCGACGGCGCCCCCCACGGGGTTTCCACCGTCTGCCATGCGGCATCCGAAAGCCCGTCGATCTCATACAGGCCGGAGCCGCCGATAATCCCGATCATCGTGTCCATGTTCTACATCCCCTGTGGTCTCGGCATTTTGAATACTTCGGTGGTCACATCGTAATCCATGTATCCCAGCCGCGACAGGGGTTTGTATTGCGTCACGTCGAAAATTCCGTCGTGGATGGCGGCGTCGGACAGGTGAATCCCCACGACCTCGCCGATCACCATATGGTTGATGCCGCCGGGCAGGTCGATGATCTGGAACAGCCGGCATTCCAGCGACGCCGGGGCCTCGGCCACGCGCGGGGCGGCGATCACCTCGCTTGCGGCCTTGGTCAGGCCGGCGTGTTCGAACTCGTCCACGCCGCGCGGCAGAACGGCGGCGCTGGCATTCATTGCCTCGCGCAGATCATAGGACACGATATTGGCCACGAACTCGCCGGTGGCGCGCACATTGGCAACGGTGTCCTTGGCATAATCCTGATCGCCCTTCTTGCCGGTGCTGGAGAACATCACCATCGGCGGCTTGTCGGCCAGCGCGTTGAAAAAGCTGTAGGGCGCAAGGTTCGCGACCCCGTCCGCATCCAGCGTCGAGATCCAGCCGATCGGGCGGGGGGAAACAATGGCCTTGAACGGGTCGTGCGGCAGGCCGCTGCCGTCTTTTGGTTGGTAAAACATCGGGTATCCTTTCCTGTTTGCCCGCAAGCTATGGCCGTGATAGGCAGGTGTCGATAGGACAAAAGGGACCGCGCCATGAATTTCACCGATCTGCGACGAGGCTGATTTTTCGCCCGTTCCTGTCCCTGTCCGGTAAAGCCCCATGCCCCTGCCCACACCCGAAACCCCTGACGACTATTTCGAGGTCGAGAACCTGTTCGACCTCGCCTTCGCGCCCGGCCGCACCGCGCTCAGTTCCTATCGTCTGCGCGAGGGCGTCGATCCGGTGTCCGGCCTGTCGCTGGTGGCGCGCGACGACTCCGGCATCCTCGGCGGTGCCATCCGCTACTGGCCGGTGCGCATCGGCACGGCGCCTGCGCTGCTGCTCGGCCCCGTCGCGGTGCATCCGACCCGACAGGGCGAGGGGCTGGGCCACCTGCTGATCTCCGATTCTCTGGAACGGGCGGTCGATGCGGGCTGGGAGCGGGTGATACTGGTCGGCGACGAACCCTACTACCGCCGTTTCGGTTTCAGCCGCGATCTTGCGCGGGGACTGGAATTCCCGCCCCCCACCAACCCCGACCGCCTGCTGGCGCGGGCGCTGAAGGACGGCGCGTTTGACGGGGTCGCGGGCATGGTGGAGCGCTGGTGACAGGGTGGTGCGTGGAAACCCCGCACCCTACGCGAAATATTCCCGCAGGATCCGCGTATAAATCTGTTTCAACTGGCCGATCTGGGCGATTTCCACCCGTTCGTCCACCTGATGCATGGTTTTGCCGACCAGCCCGAATTCCACCACCGGACAGTGGTTTTTCACGAAGCGCGCGTCCGAGGTGCCGCCGGAGGTGGACATCTCCGGCATCACACCGGTTTCCGCCTCGACCGCCCGCGCGACCAGCGCCGACAGTTCGCCGGGCGGGGTGAAAAAACTCTCGCCGGAAACCTGCGTGCGCATGGCAATCCCTACGCCGGTTTCGGCGGCCACATCGTCGGCCACACCGCGCAGCCAGCCGGTGAGCTCGTCCGAGGTATGGGCATCGTTGAACCGGATATTCACCGTCGCCCGCGTCTCCGCCGGAATGACGTTGTTCGCCGTGTTCCCCGTGTCGATCGTCGTTACCGCCAGCGTCGAGGGGTCGAAATGTTCCGTCCCCTCGTCCAGCGTATGGCTGGCCAGCCGGTCCACCAGTTTCGCCATCGCCGGCAGCGGGTTTTTCGCGCGGTGCGGATAGGCCGAATGCCCCTGCACCCCCGTCACGGTGAAATAGGCGGTCATGGAGCCGCGCCGCCCGATTTTCATCATTTCGCCCATCACGTTCGGGCAGGTCGGCTCGCCCACCAGACAATGGTCGATCCGCTCGCCGTTGGCCGCCATCCAGTCCAGCAGCGCCACGGTGCCGTCGGTGGCATCGCCTTCCTCGTCCCCCGTGATCGCCAGCACGACGGAGCCGTCCGGCGGCGTGTCGCGCACGAAATCGATTGCGGCGGCGGCAAAGGCGGCAACGCCCGATTTCATATCCGTCGCCCCGCGCCCGTACAGAAATCCGTCCTTCACTTCGGCCCCGAAAGGGTCCACGGTCCAGGCACCCGCATCGCCCACCGGCACCACGTCGGTGTGCCCGTTGAAGCCGAAGGTCCGCCCGTTGCCCTGCGTGCCCCAGCGGGCAAACAGGTTGGCCGTGCCGTTGCGGTCCACCCGCGTTGTGGCAAACCCGCCCTCCGACAGCACGCGCGCCAGCAGTTGCAGCGCGCCGCCTTCCTCGGGCGTGACAGAGGGGCAGCGGATCAGCTCGGCGGTCAGGTCTACAGGGTCGGTCATGGATGCTCCTTGCGGTTTCCCGACCTTTACCGCTGTCGCCACGTCGCGTCCAGTTTTTGCTGGCAATTCCCGCGATATGGGGTCAACCTGTCGCGCAATGCGGAATCATTGTCGCGCCAGTAACGAGAGATTATGACAGATACACCGGTAATTTCCCTGAAGAACATCCACAAAAGTTTCGGCTCGCTCGAAGTGCTGAAGGGCATCGACCTGACCGCGCACAAGGGCGATGTCGTGGCGCTGATCGGATCGTCCGGTTCGGGCAAAAGCACCCTGCTGCGCTGCGCCAACCTGCTTGAGATCTGCCAGCAGGGCGACATCATCTTCCGCGGCTCCGAAGTCCGCTGGAAGGGCGAGGGGCAGGGGCGCAAACCGGTCGATCCGAAACAGGTGATCGCCATCCGTTCAAAACTGTCGATGGTGTTCCAGCAGTTCAACCTGTGGTCCCACATGAGCATCCTGCGAAACGTCATCGAGGCCCCGATAACCGTTCTGGGCCGCGACAGGACCGAGGCCGAGGAAATGGGCCGCGCCCTGCTGGCCAAGGTCGGCATCGGCGACAAATGCGACGCCTATCCGGCGCAATTGTCCGGCGGACAACAGCAACGCGCCGCCATCGCCCGCGCACTGGCGATGG
>CAZDLV010000080.1:0-9550 GCA_964506345.1 uncultured Rhodobacterales bacterium
ATGGTGTCGATGACCCGAAATTGCGGCGGTTTCGCTATGGCGTTCAGGTGAACTCGTTAGGCTTGACCGAGCAACAGCCGGAAAACAATGTTTACCGGATATTGATCGAGATGCTGGCCGTGACCTTGTCGAAAAAGGCGCGGGCGCGGGCGGTGCAGTTACCGGCGTGGAACGAGGCGCTGGGCCTGCCGCGGCCGTGGGATCAGCAGTGGTCGCTTAGAATGCAGCAAATCATGGCGTATGAAACGGATCTGCTGGAATTTGACGATCTGTTTGACGGAAACCCGGCGGTGGAGCGCAAGGTTGCCGCGTTGAAAGCGGGGGCGCGCGCCGAAATTGCCCATATCGGCAGTCTGGGCGGGGCTGTCGCCGCGATCGAATATATGAAAACCGCGCTGGTGCAGTCCAACACCGCGCGGCTGGCGCGAATCGAGGCGGGCGAGACGATTGTTGTCGGGGTGAACAAGTTCAGGAATGGCGAGGATAGCCCGCTAACGGCGGGTGATGGCGGTATCATGGTTGTAGATCCCGAGGTGGAAAACCAGCAGATTGCCGCATTGCAGGCGTGGCGCGCGGCGCGCGATGATGCGGCGGTGCAAGCCGCGCTGGAAGCGTTGAAAGCGGCCGCAAAGTCCGGTGAAAATATCATGCCGCCCTCGATTGCCTGCGCCAAGGCGGGCGTTACCACCGGCGAGTGGGGGGCGACGATGCGCGCGGCGTTTGGCGAATATCGTGCCCCGACCGGTGTGGGCGAAGCGATGTCCAATGCCGCCGAGGGCCTGGACGATATTCGCGAGGCAGTGGCGTCGAAGGCTGGTGATTCCGGTCGTGCAATCCGGTTTCTGGTCGGCAAACCCGGGCTGGACGGCCACTCGAACGGGGCGGAACAGATCGCGGTTCGTGCGCGTGATTGCGGTATGAAAGTGTTTTACGAAGGCATCCGCATGACACCCGAAGCGCTGGTCGAAGTGGCTGTGGCGGAAGGTGTGGATGTGGTCGGGTTGTCAATTCTGTCCGGTTCGCACCTGCCGCTGGTCAAGGAAATGATGGCGCGGATGCGGGATGCCGGTTTGGCTGAAACCCCTGTAATCGTTGGTGGAATTATACCGGATGACGATGCGGGGGCGTTGCGCGAAATGGGGGTGGCCAAGGTCTATACCCCGAAGGATTTCGACCTTAACCGGATTATGTTCGATATTGTTGAGCTGGCCTAGAGGCGGCGTTCGACCATCAACTGCTTGATTTCGGCAATCGCTTTGGCCGGGTTCAACCCCTTTGGACAGGTGTTGGTGCAGTTCATGATCGTGTGGCACCGGTAGAGCTTGAACGGATCTTCCAGCTCGTCCAGACGCTCGCCGGTTGCCTCGTCACGCGAATCGGCAATCCAGCGGTAGGCGTGCAGAAGCGCGGCCGGCCCGAGGTAACGGTCGCCGTTCCACCAGTAGCTGGGGCAGGAGGTGGAGCAACTTGCGCACAGAACGCATTCATACAGACCGTCGAGTTTTTTGCGATCCTCGATGGTTTGGCGCCATTCTTTTTCCGGAGCGTTGGATTTGGTTTCAAGCCACGGCATGATGCTGGCGTGCTGGGCATAAAAATGGGTCAGGTCGGGGATCAGGTCCTTGACCACCGGCATGTGCGGCAGCGGATAAATCTTGATATCGCCTTTGACTTCGTCGCTGCCGAAGATGCAGGCGAGGGTGTTGATTCCGTCGATGTTCATGGCGCAGGAACCGCAAATCCCCTCGCGGCACGACCGGCGGAAAGTTAGCGTCGGGTCGATCTCGTTCTTGATTTTCAGCAGGGCGTCCAGAACCATCGGACCGCAATCGTCCATGTCGAGGTAGTAGGTATCGACACGCGGGGCAGCGCCGGAATCCGGATCGTAGCGGTAAATCTTGAACGCCCGGATGTTGGTGCCCTCGGGTTTTGGCCATGTTTTGCCAACAGTCATGCGGGAGTTTTTCGGGAGCGTGAATTCAACCATATCGAGACGCCTTGAAGCTAGTAGAGAGGGGACGGAAACACCTTGTATTTATACAGTATTGCGCTGCACAGGGCAATGGCCGCAGGTGCAACAAACCGCCAACGTGGCGGGAAATGCCGGTTCGGACCGGCGGCATTATTTGTCGCCAAGCGAGGCAATCAACGTGCCGCCGTTGCGAATGAATTCGATCGCGCGATCACGCTGGGCCGGGGTTAGCGTGGCCCAGATATTTTGTTCGTCCGGCGTCAAATTCAGGGACGCGATCAGGGCGTTACGCTCGATCGAGGCCTGCGTCGGCGGGGTTGCACAGGCTGCCAGAATGACAGCGGATGTGGCCAGGGTTGTCAGCGTGATGAATTTCATTGTGCGGCTCCTGCGATCTGTCCGTTTGCATAAAAATTGTTCATGCAGGTATCGTATACCACTTTCGGGTCATCGCCACGAAGAAATGAATCGCTGATGGTCAGGCCGAAACTGGCGCTGGTGCCGCCCGTTCCGACGCTGAGATCCACCGAACCTTGCGGTCCGGCAGCAGCGTCGGCTTTGTCCTGACATATTGCGTTGGCTTGCGCATAGGTCATCTGTTTCGGCGTGCAGGCCGCCAGAACCATGGCGGCGAGAAGTGTTGCTGTTGACAGACGAACCATGTGGCCTCCGGTTTTTAATAGACGCGCACCTTCGGGGCAATTTTGGCAACGTCGATGCCGCCCTGTTCGAATGTGGTGAGCGGATCGACATGAACCGGCCGGTAAGAAAGCGAAACCGCGCCTTCGTCATCGACCTTTGCCAGCGTGTGCAAGCGCCAGTTTTCATCGTCCCGGTCGGGAAAGTCTTCGTGCGCGTGGGCGCCACGGCTTTCCTTGCGGGCCTCGGCACCATACATCACTGTGGAGGCATTTGCCATCAGGTTGTACAGTTCCAGCGTTTCCATCAGGTCGCTGTTCCAGATCAACGACCGGTCGGTGACCTTGATGGATTTCATGTCGTCCCAGATGCCGGCGATTTCTTCGCAACCTTCGGTCAGCATTTCCGAGGTGCGGAAAACGGCGGCGTTGTTTTGCATGGCCCACTGCATTTTCAGGCGAACCTCGGCCGCGGCGTTGGTGCCGTCGGCATTGCGAATGCGGTCGAACCGGGCGAGAATTTTGTCGGTTTCGGCCTCGTTCGGCTCCGGCAGAGGCGCGTCTTTGTCCACCACCTTGCCGGCGCGGATCGACGTGGCGCGCCCCAGAACCACCAGATCGAGCAACGAGTTCGTGCCAAGGCGGTTGGAACCGTGCAGCGACGCCGAGGCGGCCTCGCCGCAGGCCATCAGGCCCGGAACAACCGCGTCGGGATCGGATTCGGTCGGGTTCAGAACCTCGCCCCAATAGTTGGTGGGAATGCCGCCCATGTTGTAGTGTGCGGTCGGCAGCACCGGAATCGGTTCCTTGGTTACATCCACGCCGCAGAAAATCCGTGCGCTTTCGGCAATACCCGGCAGGCGTTCGTGAATGGATTCAGCAGGCAGGTGACTGAGATTCAGATAGATGTGGTCTTTTTTCTTGCCAACGCCGCGGCCCTCGCGGATTTCCAGCGTCATGCAGCGCGACACCACATCGCGCGAGGCCAGATCCTTGTAGGTCGGGGCGTAGCGTTCCATGAACCGCTCGCCTTCGGAGTTGGTCAGGTAACCGCCTTCGCCGCGCACGCCTTCGGTGATCAGCGGGCCGACACCATAAATGCCGGTCGGGTGGAATTGCACGAACTCCATATCCTGCATGGGCAGTCCGGCGCGCAATACCATGCCGCCGCCGTCGCCGGTGCAGGTATGGGCCGAGGTGCAGGAGAAATATGTCCGGCCGGCGCCACCGGTGGCCAGAACCACAAGTTTGGCGTTGAAACGGTGCAGGGTGCCGTCGTCCAGCTTCCATGCGATGATGCCCTGGCATTCGCCATCGTCGGACATGATCAGATCCAGCGCGAAATATTCTATATAGAATTCGGCGTTATGTTTTAGCGACTGGCCATAAAGAGTGTGCAGCATGGCGTGACCGGTGCGGTCGGCCGCAGCACAGGCGCGCGACGAGGGGGGGCCTTCGCCGTATTCGGTTGTGTGGCCGCCAAACGGGCGCTGGTAGATTTTGCCGTCTTCGGTGCGCGAAAACGGCACGCCGTAGTGTTCCAGTTCGTAAACCGCCCGCGGGGCCTCGCGCGCGACGTATTCGATGGTGTCATTGTCGCCGAGCCAGTCGGACCCTTTCACCGTATCGTACATGTGCCATTTCCAGTTGTCCGGCCCCATATTGCCGAGCGAGGCGGCGATGCCCCCCTGTGCGGCAACGGTGTGCGAACGGGTCGGGAAAACCTTGGTCACGCAGGCGGTTTTCAGCCCCTGTTCGGCCATGCCCAGCGTGGCACGCAGGCCTGCGCCGCCGGCCCCGACAACGACAACATCATAATCATGATCGATAATTTCGTAGGAAGACATTGGATACTCCGAAGCCTAGAGGGCGATTTTCAATACGGCGAAGATGCCGATGGCGATGAACAGCCAGTTGAACAGGCTGTTGGCAACCAGCAACGTGGTGCGCAATGCCTTGCCGTGGACGTAATCCTCGATCACGACTTGCAGGCCCAGACGCAGGTGGGTGAACGCTGTCAGGAAAAACAGGATGGCCACCACGGCATAGAACGGGTGCGAATAGGTGGTGACGATGTGGGTGTAATCCTCGCCCAGACTGCGGGCGAACGGCACGATGAACAGCAGCGCCAGCGGCAAAAGAGCGATGGCGGTGATGCGTTGCAGGGTGAAATGTTCAACGCCTTCCTTGGCGGACCCGAGGCCGTTGACGCGTTTTCTAGCGGTTAGGTAGCTCATTTTCGTTCCTCACAAAGCCAGCAGGATCAGGACGGTCAGGACGGCGGAACCGGCAAAGGCGGCAATGCCGGTTTTCAGGGCTGTGTCTTTTTCCAGCCCGTACCCCATGTCCCACAGAAGGTGACGGATACCGTTGCAGAAATGATAGGACAACGCCCACAATGACCCGACAAGCACCAGAATGCCGAACCAGCTGGTCAGCGATGCATCCACGGACGCGAACGTTTCCGGCCCTGTTGCCGCGCCCAGAAACCACCAGACGATCCAGACCATCGCCAGAACCAGACCGACACCGGTGATGCGGTGGGTCATCGAGGTGATCATGGACATTTGCGGACGATAGACCGACAAATGCGGCGAAAGTGGCCGGTCGCCCCGATTAACGTCAGACATGGCTCTCTCCTGTCATAATGAACGAAAGGGTGGGCAGAACCGGACATGGAAACAGAATCCGGCACCGCCAATTCCGCGCAATGCTACAATTGCAAACCGCCGGTTCCCAGCGAATACCGGATTTCCGGCAGTTTCGTTTTGGATTTTGTCGTTTATGTGATCACTAATTTTGAAGTGTGATCACATTTTGGGATCAACACGGGTCAGCGGCGGGATATATTCGTTGCACATCAGAATTGTCCGGTTTTCGGGGTCGTAAAAGGCGTTGTCTTCGCCGCAATCGGTCATATCGACGGAAATCCGGAATTTCGGTGCGTAAAGTATGTTCAGTGCCGCGACCGATTCGCGGATCACCTGTTGGGCCGCGGTGATGTATTCGTCGTGCGAGCGGTCGACGTTGCCGACGGTCAGCCAGTCGGGGGCGTCACCGGCGCGCCGGATGCGGTCGAGTGTTCCGGTCCATGCGCGCTGGATCTGGGCGCGCTCTGCCTCGCAATAATCGGCGCGCTCCTGCGGCAGGCCGTTATCCTTGGCGAAGCTTTTGCGTTTGGTAACATCGCCACCATAAAACAGGCAAATCAGGGTGTAATACCGCACCATGTCGGGCGAGTGGTCGTCGGAATAGTCCGGCTCTTGCCCTTTCAGTGTCCGGGCGATTTGCACATACTGGTCGGCACTGGCCCATGTGATTTGCTCGGACCGTTTGGGACCGTTCAGAATCTCGGTCAGCACCAGGGCAAAACTGTCGGCGGCGTCTTCCTCGCGACCATATACCGGCAGGTCCATCTGGTCTATCAGCGCGTGGCCCAGTTCGTGGTAGAATGTCGCCAGAACATTGCCTTCGACATAGGCCATCTTGTCGATACTAAAAGGGATTTCCTTGGACGGGACAGGGGTTTTGGCGGCGGAATTGTCGGTGGTTTTGGCCGCGTTCGCCGCAGTTGCCAGCAATAGAAAACATAAAACGGTAGACAGTATTTTCTGCATGAAATGCTCCGGGTGAACTCAGCGCGGCAGCAAACACCAAATATCGAGATCGAGCAAGACCTCGGGCAGATATTTACCGTTTTCGTCTTTGTAGGCGAAGGCAGGCGGTGTGCCTTTGGTTGCCACCAGACGCAAGCGCAGGGCGCCGACCGAGTCGTTAATTTCGGCCTTGTCCAGCACGTGTGACCATGCGCGCACGGTATCGCCGGCAAAGCACGGGTTGGCGTGGGTTCCTGCGTTGATTCCGGCAATAATCTGGGCGTTGGCCAGCCCGTTGAAAGACAGCGCCCGCGCCATAGAGATCACGTGACCGCCGTAAATCAGCCGCTTGCCGTCGGGGCGGTTGGTGGCGTCGAAATGCACCTTGGCGGTGTTTTGCCACAAACGGGTGGCCAGCATGTGTTCCGTTTCCTCGATCGTGACGCCATCGATGTGATCAATTTTTTCGCCAATATCGTAGTCGTTCCAACGGTGCTTTTCGCCCGCCAGACCGAAATCGTAACTGCCGAAATCCAGCCCGTCAGGGATCGCAAGATCGCTGGCGTCCAGTTCCGGTTGCAACACGGGCACTACCGTTTCCGGCGCTGGTGCGTTGTGATCACGTTTGCGAACCATAACCCAGCGCACATATTGCAGCACCGGTTCGCCATGCTGGTTCCGGCCGGTGGAGCGAACCCACACAATGCCGGTTTTTCCGTTGGAGTTCTGCTTGACCCCGATCACTTCCGAGGTCGTCGTCAGCGTATCGCCGGCATAGACCGGTTTCAGAAAGCGCCCCTCGGCGTAGCCAAGGTTGGCGACGGCGTTCAGCGAGACGTCCGGCACAGACTTGCCGAACACCATGTGAAATGCCGCCAGATCCTCGATCGGGCTTTCGGGCAGGCCACAGGCACGGGCGAATTCGTCCGAGGAATACAGCGCGAACCGGGTCGGATATAGCGCGGTATAAACCGCCCTCTCGCCGCCGGAAACGGTGCGCGGCACGGCGTGGGTCAGAACCTGCCCGACCGTGTAATCCTCGAAAAAATTGCCTGTGCCTGTTTTGCTCATGTCAAACGGCCCCGAGTTTCATGTCCGGCGTGTATTCGCCGTCGGATTCCTTGACCACGGCTTGCGCGCAACGGATGACGCCGCGCGCGCTGTCGAACGCCATGGTCGGTGTGCCGTGCAGCGACCAGCCCCTGGACAGGGCTTCGGTCACTTTGTGGCAGAATGCCGAGGTGTCATCCTCGGTCAGCAAACGATAGACCAGCATGTCAGTTTCCTCCGAACGGGGACGGCCCGATGTAGCCGTGAATTGCGGTGATGATGCCGAACAGGATGATGGCGATCACGGCGGTTTTGATGTCGCCCTTGATTGTTCCGCCGGTCGGGCGTTTCCATTCGCCAGCCTGTGCGTTGATAACAAACATGTTGGCGATGGCCCAGATAGCGAGGCCGCCGAACAGCACCAGTCCGGTTTTGTCGCCGTTGGCCAACAGGTGGGCAACAGACCACACAACGATGCCGGCCAGCATCGGATGGCGGATTTTCTCGCGCGTGATTCCCTTGCCGCGACCGGCGCCCAGCAGAAATACCGAAATCAGCATGAGCGTGTTGTTGACCTGAACGCCCCAGCTGGGCGGTGTGTAGACGGCGACGAAGGGCGCGGCCTCGAACCCTTTGACCATCAGGATTGTCGCGACCAGCAGCACAACGCCCATGACCGCCTTGGCCGGCATTACCCCCAGGGTGGAATCCATACCCGCGCGTGCGCCCGGTGCGATCCGTTTGAAAAAGTGGCCTATGACCCATAGGGCCAGCCCGAGATATAGCAGTGTCATTGTATTCCCCTTGTGATTTGCCGCTGTGCAATGGTTTTCGCTTTTGCCAGCAGCTTGCCCGCCGTTTCTACATGCAAATTTTCGACAATGCGACCGTTTACGACGGCCACGCCCTCGCCGCCGGCTTTCGCGGCCTCGTATGCGTCAATATAGGCCTGCGCCTGTTCGATATCCCCTGCCGAGGGGGCGAAAACCTCGTTGGTTGTGGCCAGTTGCGCCGGATGGATCAGGGTTTTGCCGTCGAACCCCATGTCGCGGCCCTGTTCGCAGGCGGCGCGCAAGCCGTCGTCATCCTTGAAGGCGTTATAGACCCCGTCCACACAAACCAGCCCGTAGGCCCGCGCGGCCAGCAGGCACATGGACAGCGATGCCAGAACGGGGGTGCGCTCGGGCGTATGCGCGGCCTCCAGTTCCTTGACCAGATCGTTTGTTCCCATCACCAGCCCTTGCAGGCGTTTGGTGGAACAGGCAATCGCTTGCGCATTCAGGATGCCCAACGGGGTTTCCATCATGGCCCAGATGCGGGTGGTATCGGACGCGCCAAATTCCTGCATCAGCATTTCGACCTTGTGCAGATCTTGCGCTGTGCTGACCTTGGGGATCAGGATTGCATCGGGACCGGCGGCGCAGGCAGCGCGCAAATCCGCGTGACCCCATTGCGAATCCAGTCCGTTGATCCGCACGATGACAGCGCGGTCACCGTATCCGCCGGTTTTGACCGCGCCGCAGACCAGATCGCGGGCAAGCGGCTTTTCGGCGGGCGATACCGCGTCCTCCAGATCGAAAATCAGGGCATCGGCATCCAGTGTCTTTGCCTTTTCCAGCGCACGTTCTTTCGAGCCGGGCATATAAAGGACAGAGCGAAAGAGGAAATTTTGCGAGGTCATGGCTGGCTCCCTGTGTATATTGCGCCGCAACAAATAGCCCGACTTCCGGATGGCGCGCAAGTCCCGAGTGGTAAAATTTCACCAACCGCGCATATCCGGCAACTTTGTTGCGCGCGTGTTGCGGCCGTTGTCGGGTGTATCGAAGGGGCAAATCCTTCGCACTTGCGGAATCGCGCGCATAGGCGTAATCCAATGCTCGATTTCGACCCTCAAAAGGAGACTTGCATCATGGCAAGAGCGAAGATCGCACTTATCGGTGCCGGACAAATCGGTGGCACCCTCGCCCACCTTGCTGCGTTAAAAGAACTTGGTGACGTCGTTATGTTCGACATCGCCGAAGGTATCCCGCAGGGCAAGGCCCTCGATATCGCCGAGGCCGCACCGGTTGACGGTTTTGATGCCGCCATGTCGGGTGCGAATGATTATTCCGCCATTGCCGGTGCGGATGTCTGCATCGTCACCGCCGGTGTTGCCCGCAAACCGGGCATGAGCCGCGACGACCTGCTGGGTATCAACCTGAAAGTCATGAAATCCGTTGGTGAAGGTATCAAGGAAAACGCACCGGATGCCTTCGTGATCTGCATCACCAACCCGCTGGACGCCATGGTCTGGG
>CAZDLV010000081.1:0-9412 GCA_964506345.1 uncultured Rhodobacterales bacterium
GTCGAAACGGTGTTCAACACCCGTTTTTTCACCGCCGGTGACAGCCGTGAACCGGAACTGGCCGGCATCTGGGGGGCCGCTGTCGGGTCTTTCTGGACCATGCTGGTAACCATTCTCGTTGCCTTCCCCATCGGCGTCGCCGCCGCGATATATCTGGAAGAATTCGCCAAGAAAACCGCCCTGAATACGTTTATCGAGGTGAACATCAACAACCTCGCCGCCGTGCCGTCGATCGTTTTCGGTTTGCTCGGTCTGGCGGTGTTCCTGAACTTTTTCGGCGTTCCCCGCTCGGCTCCGCTGGCTGGTGGTCTGGTGCTGGCGGTGATGACCCTGCCCACCATCATCATCGCTTCGCGCGCTTCGATTGCCGCCGTGCCTCCGTCCATTCGCGACGCGGCGCTGGGCATCGGCGCCTCGAGACTGCAAACGGCATTCCATCATGTTTTGCCGCTGTCTATGCCCGGCATCCTGACCGGCACAATTATCGGTATGGCCCGCGCACTGGGGGAAACCGCACCGTTGATCATGATCGGTATGGTGGCCTTTATCGTCGATATCCCGGGTGGCATCACTGATTCTGCCACCGTTTTGCCGGTGCAGATCTACCGCTGGTCCGACTTTCCGGAGCGCGCGTTCGAGGCCCGCACCTCCGCCGCGATTCTGACACTGATCGTCTTTTTGATCCTGATGAACGGCCTCGCCGTATTCCTGCGAAAACGCTTCGAGCGGCGTTGGTAAAGGCGGAAAACTGAAATGGAAAACCCTATGACCGATAAAACTGAAACCGTTAAGATTTCCACAAAAAACGTGGATGTGTTTTACGGCGACAACCACGCCATAAAGGATGTGTCCGTCGATATCCTCGGCAACACCGTGACCGCCTTCATTGGCCCGTCCGGGTGTGGCAAATCGACATTTCTGCGTTGCCTGAACCGGATGAACGACACCATCGATATCTGCCGCATTACCGGTGATATACGCATGGACGGCACCGATATTTATGACAAGTCGATTGACCCCGTGCAACTGCGCGCCCGTGTCGGCATGGTGTTCCAGAAACCGAATCCCTTTCCGAAATCCATCTTCGACAATGTCGCCTACGGGCCGCGCATCCACGGTCTGGTGTCGAACAAGACCGACCTCGAGGAAGTTGTGGAACAGTCCCTGCGCCGCGCCGCGATCTGGAAAGAGGTCAAGGACCGACTCGACGCCCCCGGCACCTCGCTTTCGGGCGGACAGCAGCAGCGCCTGTGCATCGCCCGCGCCATTGCCACCGCGCCCGAGGTGCTGCTGATGGACGAACCGGCCTCGGCCCTCGACCCCATTGCCACCGCCCAGATCGAGGAACTGATCAACGAACTGCGCCACAATTATTCGGTTGTTATCGTCACCCATTCCATGCAGCAGGCGGCGCGCGTCTCGCAGAAAACCGCGTTTTTCCACCTTGGCGACATGGTGGAATACGACGACACCACGACAATATTCACCAATCCGCGCGACCAGCGCACGCAGGACTATATTACCGGCCGCTTCGGCTAAGGAGAGCACACCATGACCACCGGACGCCATATTGTATCCGCCTTCGACGATGATCTGGTCACCGTTCAGGCCAAGATTTCCGAAATGGGTGGCGTGGTAGAGGAACTCCTCGCCATGTCGCTGAAGGCCTTCAAAAACCGCGACGCCGATCTGGCGCGCGAGGTGATCGTCAAGGACAAGGTGCTGGACGATATGGAGGTGGGGCTGGAGGAACTGGCCACACAGGTCATCGCCCTGCGCCAGCCGATGGCACAGGATCTGCGCGTCCTGATTTCCGCCATCAAGATTGCCTCGACGCTGGAACGCATCGGTGATCTGGCGAAAAATATCGCACGCCGCGCCATCTATCTGGCCGAGGCCAAGCCGATCAAGGTGTCGAACTCCATCATCCAGATGGGCAAGGTCACGCGCCGCCAGCTGTCCGACATCCTCGACGCTCACGCGCGCCGTGACGCCGATCTGGCCGTGGATATCTGGCACCGCGACGCCGAACTGGACGAGATGTATAACGCCATCTTCCGCGAGGTCGTGACCTACATGATGGAAGACAGCCGGATGATCGGTCTGGGCAGCCAGCTTCTGTTCGTGGCCAAGAACCTTGAACGTATCGGCGACCACACCACCCATATTTCGGAAATGATCTTTTACGTCGTCAAAGGCGAGCCGCTGGGCGACGAGCGGCCGAAGGGTGAACCGATTGCCCTCGGCTCCGATCTTGATTTCGAGGATTAACCCATGTGCGCCAAAGTTCTTGTTGTCGAAGACGAATCGGCCATCAGCCACTTGCTGGACTACAATCTGCGGGCCGAAGGCTTCGAGGTGGTCGTTGTGGAAGACGGCGATGATGCCTTGATAGTGGCCGAGGAAACCGACCCGGACATCGTCTTGCTGGACTGGATGCTGCCCAATGTTTCGGGCGTCGAGATCTGCCGGCGTTTGCGCGCACGCGAGGCGACGCGCGGTTTGCCGATCATCATGCTGACCGCGCGCGGCGAGGAAGAAGACCGCCTGCGCGGGTTCGAAACCGGCGCCGATGACTATATCACCAAACCGTTTTCCATGAGCGAGCTGGTCGCGCGTGTCCGCGCCGTTCTGCGCCGCGCCAATCCGGCACTGGCCGGTAATATCGCGACATTCGGCGATGTTACGCTGGACCGCGAAACCATGCGCGTGCGCCGCGGCGAGCGGGACATCAAACTCGGCCCGACCGAGTTTCGCCTGCTCGACGTGCTGATCCAGCGTCCGGGCCGCGTCTACAGCCGTGAACAACTGCTGGATCGCGTCTGGGGGCAGGATATTTACGTCGAGGCCCGCACCGTCGATGTCCACATCGGCCGCCTGCGCAAAGCGCTGAAGACACGCGGCGAGGTCGATCCGATCCGCACCGTACGCTCCGCCGGATACGCCTTCGACGAGACCTATACCGGCGTCGGCCGTTAGGGCGTAGACCTATAAATCCCGCACCGCCAGCAAGCGGAGTGAATCGGCAATAACGGTCGG
Organism: uncultured Rhodobacterales bacterium; assembly: GCA_964506345.1. GTDB lineage: Bacteria > Pseudomonadota > Alphaproteobacteria > Rhodobacterales > Rhodobacteraceae > NORP23. The sequence goes on from CAZDLV010000081.1 coordinate 3,040, forward strand.
ACCGCCGTTCACCGTCGCCGCGCAAGTTCGCGATACAGCGCCTCGGCACTTACCCCGATTTCTTGCGCCAGTTGCCGTCGCCCGCCTTTCGGTGGCAACACACCGTCATGCCAGACCAGCCACGCATCCAGCCGGTCGGCCACCCGGTTCAGCGACAGGATCTCGACCTTCATACGGGCATGGCGCACCTCGCGCGCCAGATGCGTCGTCAGCGCATCACCAACCTGGCGATCGGATTCCACCAGCGCGCGCACGTCGGCGCGGGCGAATACCGCCAGTTTCGATGGCACAACCGCCACCGCCGCACAATGATACGCCGGTGATTTAAGCGAGGCTTCGGCCAGAACCGCACCGCTGCCCGCGCGTTGCAGGATAACGCCGGTTCCGTCGAACTGGCGGCGCAACAAATGCACCTCGCCTGACAGCACACCGAAATAGGAAAGCACGGGGTCGTCGCGCTCGAATACCTGCTCGCCTTCGGCGAACGGGCGTATGCGGTGCGGCAAATGCGATATGGCGGACAAAAAACTGTGTGACATGATACTTATCATGCCAGCGGTCCACCGACCTGTGCAACATGTTTTTCACCGAACTTTCCAACAATCACGAAAAGAGACTCAAAATGTTGAAAATCCTTCTGATCACCAGTTTCCTTGCCGCGCCCGTCGCGATTCAGGCGCAGACCATGCAGGGAATGCAGATGACCGGCACAGATCAAACCCAGATGACGCCTGATAGCGCCATGAGCGGGAACGGAATGAATATGGACATGGGCAACGGCACATCCGGCGATTCGGGCATGGGTGCAATGTCGGGCGACATGACGGGCGGTGCCGGCATGCAGGGCGCAGGCAACATGCAAGGTATGCAGGGCATGATGCAGATGATGTCCGGTATGATGCAGATGATGCAATCCATGCAAGGTATGATGAACGGCGAACAGGGCGGCATGTCTGGTGGCGGCATGGGCATGAATATGAACATGGGTGGCCAGACCGCCGCCATGTCCGGCAACGCGACCGGCATGGCGCGTTCGCCATTGACCGAGCCGGGCCAGTCCGCCTTTGCCACCATCGCCGAGGTGGTTCGGGTGATGGATGCCAATCCGGACACCGACTGGTCGACGGTCGACATCGACGCACTGCGCGCGCATTTGCAGGACATGGACCGGGTCACGCTGGATTCCGTAGCAGTCGCCGAAGACATCGAGGGCGGCGTGCGCTTTACGGTCACCGGCGATGACCGCGTAGCGCCGTCGATTGCCCGCATGGTCGTTGGTCACGCCCGCGTCATGGACGGAACCGACGGCTGGCGTTACACCGCCGAGGTGTTGCCGAACGGCGCACAGATTGACGTTCTGGTGCCGGCCGGCGATCTGGCCAAACTCAAGGGGCTGGGCTTTTACGGCCTGCTGGCGTCGGGACCGCACCACCAGCCGCACCACTGGGCGATGGCCAACGGCACCGGCATGGGCAACTGACAAATCAGGCGCGGCCCGTCATAAATGGCGGGCTGCGTTGTTGCGTTATATCGCGGCCAGTTCGGCTTTGATAACCCGTGCTGCCGACAGCGGGTCTTCGGCGCGCCAGATCGGGCGGCCGACGACGATATGGTCGGCCCCGCCGTTAATCGCGACCGCCGGTGTCGCAATCCGTTTCTGGTCGTCGGCTTTCGTGCCGGTCGGGCGAATACCCGGTGTCACGATCAGCTTTCCCTTCGCTTCGGGTAGTGCGCGGATCAACGGGGCTTCCAGCGCGCTGGCGATCACACCGTCGGCACCGGCTGCAAATGCCAACCGCGCCCGTTCCTCGACAATCTGGCTGACTTCGCCTTTACGAACAAGCGCCAGATCAAGATCCGAGCGGCCCAACGAGGTCAACACGGTCACCGCCAGAATTTTTGTGCCTTTATCACCGCGACCGGCCACGGCGGCACGCACCACATGCGGATCGCCATGCACGGTCAGGAAATCATACTCGAACTGCGCCAACCCCGCGACGGCGTTTTCCACAGTCTGCGCTATATCGAACAGCTTCAAATCCAGAAAAACCCGTTTGCCTTTTTCCTTCAGCTCGTTGGCCAGCGCCAGCCCGCCACCGGTCAGAAGCCCGAGCCCGATTTTGTAGAACGAAACGTCATCGCCCAACGTCTCGACAAGTCGCAGCCCTTGCAGCGCGTTGGAAACATCAAGGGCAACGATCAAGCGGTCATCTGCTGTGGTCATGGTATACTCCTTTGCAACACCTGTGTCCGGCATATGCCGTTTTGCCGGTCTCCTCAAGGTGGCAAAACCGCATGGTCCCGCCCATGGCGCAATCACCGCAAAATTGTGCTTCCGACAACTCGGGGGGCTTGCAAGCGCCGGATTTGCAACCCATTTATCAGACAAAGGGTCGTGCCATAACGGGCGCCCCGCACCAAGGCCATGTCTGGCGTGCCATCGGGCGCCGCATACATGGATGCTTACAAAGGAGAAACAGATGAATTTCGAGAAATTCACAGATCGCAGCAAAGGTTTCGTTCAGGCCGCCCAGACCATCGCGCAACGCGAGGACCACCAGCGTTTCCTGCCCGAACATTTGCTGAAGGCGCTGCTGGACGACGATCAGGGACTGGCGGCCAACCTGATTACCAAGGCGGGCGGCGACGCCAAAGCGGCCCTGCTGGCCGTTGATACCGCGCTGGCAAAGGTGCCGAAAGTCACCGGCAGCGACCAGTTGTATATGGATGCCCAGACCACCAAGGTGCTGGCCGAGGCCGAGAAATTGGCCAAAAAGGCCGGCGACAGCTTTGTGCCGGTCGAACGCCTGCTGACCGCGCTTGCCATCGTCAAATCCGCCGCCGCCGACGCTCTGAAGGGCGCCGGTGCCACGGCGCAGAAGCTGAACGAAGCTATCAACGATGTCCGCAAGGGCCGCACGGCCGATAGCGCGGGCGCCGAGGATACGATGGAGGCGCTGAAAAAATACACGCAGGACCTGACCGAAAAGGCTGCCGAGGGCAAGATCGACCCGATCATCGGCCGGGACGAGGAAATCCGCCGCACCATGCAGGTGCTGACCCGGCGTACCAAGAACAACCCGGTGCTGATCGGGGATCCCGGTGTGGGTAAAACCGCGATTGTCGAGGGGCTGGCCCTGCGTATTGTCAACGGCGATGTGCCGGATTCAATCGAAGGCAAGAAGCTGCTGGCGCTCGACATGGGGGCGCTGATCGCCGGTGCGAAATACCGTGGCGAGTTCGAGGAACGTCTGAAGGCGGTCCTGAACGAGGTCACCGCTGCCGATGGTGAAATCATCCTGTTCATCGACGAGATGCACACGCTGGTCGGCGCGGGCAAATCGGACGGGGCGATGGATGCTTCGAACCTGCTGAAACCGGCGCTGGCGCGTGGTGATCTGCACTGTGTCGGGGCGACCACGCTGGACGAGTACCGCAAATATGTGGAAAAAGATCCGGCACTGGCACGGCGTTTCCAGCCGGTGGTGGTTGACGAACCGACGGTTGCCGACACGATTTCGATTCTGCGCGGCATCAAGGACAAATACGAACTCCACCACGGGGTCCGTATTTCCGACCGTGCGCTGGTGGCTGCGGCGACCCTTTCGGATCGCTACATCACCAACCGGTTCCTGCCCGACAAGGCCATCGACCTGATGGACGAGGCCGCCAGTCGCTTGCGGATGGAGGTCGATTCCAAGCCCGAGGAACTCGATGCGCTCGACCGCGAGATAATGCAGAAGCAGATCGAGTCCGAGGCCCTGAAACAGGAAAAGGACGAGGCCTCGAAGGATCGTCTGGAAAAACTGGAAAAGGAACTGGCGCAGTTGCAGGACCGCTCCATCGAGCTGACGGCCCGCTGGCAGGCCGAGCGTGACAAGCTGGCCGGTGCGCGCGACATCAAGGAACAACTGGACAGTGCGCGCGCCGAACTGGATCAGGCCAAACGGATCGGCGATCTGGCCAAGGCCGGCGAGCTGTCCTACGGCGTGATTCCGAAGCTGGAAAAACAGCTGGCCGAGGCCGAGGCCGCCGAAGCACAGGGCGAAGCGATTGTCGAAGAGGCCGTAACCCCCGAGGCCGTGGCCGCCGTGGTTGAACGCTGGACCGGCATCCCGATGGACAAGATGCTGGAAGGCGAGCGCGAGAAACTGCTGAAGATGGAAGAGGAACTCGGCAAACGGGTGATCGGCCAGTCGCAGGCGGTCAAGGCCGTGTCCGACGCCGTGCGCCGTGCGCGGGCCGGGCTGAACGACCCGAACCGTCCGCTGGGCAGCTTCCTGTTCCTCGGCCCGACCGGCGTGGGTAAAACCGAGCTGACCAAGGCTCTGGCCGAATACCTGTTCGACGATGACACTGCCATGACCCGTGTGGACATGTCGGAGTTCATGGAGAAACACTCGGTCGCCCGTCTGATCGGCGCGCCCCCGGGCTATGTGGGTTATGACGAGGGCGGCGTGTTGACCGAGGCCGTGCGGCGCAAACCCTATCAGGTGATCCTGTTCGACGAGGTCGAAAAGGCGCACCCCGATGTGTTCAACGTGCTGTTGCAGGTTCTGGACGACGGCCGCCTGACGGACGGGCAGGGGCATGTGGTGGACTTCAAGAACACCCTGATTATCCTGACCTCCAACCTTGGCTCGCACGCGCTCAGCACGCTGCCTGAGGGCGCGGATGTGGCCGCAGCCAAGGAACAGGTGATGGAGGCCGTGCGCGGGCATTTCCGCCCCGAATTCCTGAACCGTCTGGACGAGATCGTCATCTTCGACCGGCTGTCGCGCGACAACATGGACGGGATCGTCGATATCCAGCTGGCGATTCTGGAAAAACGGCTGGCCCCGCGCAAAATCACGCTGGACCTGGACGCCACTGCCCGCCAGTGGCTGGCCGACGCCGGTTACGATCCTGTTTACGGTGCGCGCCCGCTGAAACGGGTGATCCAGAACAGCCTCCAGAACCGTCTGGCGGAACTGTTGCTAAGCGGCGAGGTCAAGGACGGCGCCACCATCAAGGTCTCGGGCGACGAACACGGGCTGGTCATTACGCCCGCCTGAACCCCGCCCCCTCCGGTTTACACCGGAGGGGGTTTCCCCTTGGCATTCGTGAATTCCCGATTATGCTCGGGGAAAACCCGCGGAGGTCCCATGACACGAAAAATCCACGCGCTTCTGGCAGAATACGGCGAAAGCCACCGTGATCCGGCCAACAAGCTGATCCACTGGTTTTGCGTTCCGGCAATCTTCTGGACCATCGCCGCGCTGCTCTGGTCCATCCCTGTTCCGGCTGCGTTTGCGGCCGTTCCCTATCTTAACTGGCTGACGATCATCCTTGGCCTGTGCATCGTCTACTACATCGCCCTGTCACCACGCCTGGCTGTCGGGATCGCGCTTTATTGCCTGCTGTGCGTCTGGCTGATCGTTCTGTTTGAACAAACCTTCGCCCTGCCGCTGTGGAAATTCGCGCTCGACCTGTTTGTGCTGGCATGGATCGGGCAGTTTATCGGCCACAAGATCGAGGGCAAGAAGCCGTCGTTTTTCAAGGATGTGCAGTTTTTGCTGATCGGTCCGGCATGGCTGCTCGGCTTCGTCTATGACCGTCTGGGGATCCGCTATTGAAATGGATCGTCCGTATCCTGTTTTTTCTGACATTCCGACTGGCCATCATGTTCTGGCCAGTCGTTTTGATCGTGATGTTCTATTTCTGGGCCACGGGTGGCTGACTATTCGATTGCCACGGCGATAATCTCGTTCAGCAGGTCGTTGGCCGGTTTCATGGACTCACCGGGGAAATTCCGGTGTCCGATCACGGTCTGGTCCGGATTATCCGGCGTCGAATAGATGAAAATCGCATAGGGACAATAGGCAATGTTTGCGATATCGGCCTCCATGACCTGGCGCGAAACCTTGGCCGAACAGAAATTGAAGATTGTCGCATTGGTATACAGCACGATGTCGGATCCGACATCGGCGCGTGTGCGTTCCAGCATATCGCCGGTGAAACTGGTGAAATCTATGGTCAGCCCCTTGTCGATAATCGCGCTCTCCAGCGAGAAGGCAACATTGTCGAAGGTGTCGTCAACGGTGATGGCGGTGTAATCCTGCGCGAATGCGGGGGTGGCCAGCAGGCCGATTCCGACAATTGCGGCTGATATGGTTTTGTACATGGTTTCCTCCCGATTGATTATATGTCTGTAAACTACATAAATTTTCGGCGAATGTGAATTTATATCGGGTTTGATGAATTTGTAATCGCGAAACCCCTTGTTTTGTTGGGTAATTTGAATCCGCCAAATAAAAATCAAAAAAATGTCACGTTTTTTGAAATTAGCGCTTGCGCGACTCTTGGTTGGGGTCTAGATACCACTCCACCGACA
>CAZDLV010000082.1:0-9353 GCA_964506345.1 uncultured Rhodobacterales bacterium
ACATCGACATGACCAAATGCATCTATTGCGGTTTCTGTCAGGAGGCCTGCCCGGTTGACGCAATCGTCGAGGGGCCGAATTTCGAATACGCGACCGAAACCCGCGAGGAGCTTTTCTATAACAAGGAAAAACTGCTCGACAACGGCGCCCGCTGGGAAGCCGAGATTGCACGCAATATTGAACTGGATGCACCGTACCGGTGATCAAACGCTGTCCGGCACATGCCGGACCTCCGATGTAACGAGACCCCTCGGGGTAGCACAAGAAAGGGACAGAAAATGGTCATAGTGACCTTGGTTTTTTACCTATTCGCAAGCATTGCGCTCGCCTCGGCGGTGATGGTGGTGCTGTCGCGCAACCCGGTGCATTCGGTCTTGTGGCTGATTTTGACGTTTTTCACGGCTGCGGCACTGTTCGTGCTGATGGGCGCGGAATTTATCGCCATGCTGCTGATGATTGTTTATGTCGGCGCGGTCGCGGTGTTGTTTTTGTTCGTCGTGATGATGCTGGACGTCGATTTCGCAAAATTGCGCAGTTCGATGTCGCAGTATTTGCCGCTCGGCATGTTGATCGGGGTTATCCTGCTGATCGAACTGGGTCTGGCGTATGGTAAATGGATTTTCGCAGGGGCTGCGCCGACGTTGCGGGCAGCGGTCATTCCGGCACCGTCCGATGTTGAAAATACCGTGGCGTTGGGGCGGATCCTGTACACCGATTATGTTTACATGTTCCAGGCAGCCGGGCTGATCCTGTTTGTGGCGATGATCGGTGCGATTGTTCTGACAATGCGGCACCGTCCGGACGTGAAACGGCAAAACATCCTGACGCAGATTTACCGCGATCCGGCAAAGGCTGTGGAAATGAAAGATATCAAACCGGGGCAGGGGCTATGATTGGATTAGAAAGCTATCTTACCGTGGCGGCATTCCTGTTCGTCATCGGAATTTTCGGAATTTTCCTGAACCGGAAAAACATCATCGTCATTCTGATGTCGATCGAGCTGATGCTGCTGGCGGTCAATATAAATTTTGTCTCGTTTTCGGTCTATCTCGGGGATCTCGTCGGGCAGGTGTTTACCCTGTTCATCCTGACGGTCGCCGCAGCCGAGGCCGCCATCGGGCTGGCCATTCTGGTTGTATTCTATCGTAACCGCGGGGCGATTGACGTTGACGACGTCACCGCAATGAAGGGGTAAGAAATGCCAACGATTATTCTTTTTGCTCCGCTGGTTGGCGCGCTGATTGCCGGCTTCGGCTGGCGCATGATCGGCGAACGCAACGCACAGCTGGTTACCACCGGCCTGCTGTTCCTGTCGGCCCTTCTTTCCTGGGTTCTGTTTTTCGGCAACTACGAAACGGTCGAAACCATCCAGTTGTTCCGCTGGATCGATAGCGGCACGTTCTCGGTTGACTGGGCTATCCGGATGGACCGGTTGACGGCAATCATGCTGGTCGTTGTGACCACGGTTTCCAGTCTGGTCCATCTGTACAGTATGGGCTACATGGACAAGGATCCCAACTGGAAAGAGGGCGAGAGCTACAAGCCCCGCTTCTTTGCCTATCTGTCGTTTTTCACCTTTGCGATGCTGACGCTGGTAACATCGGACAACCTGCTGCAAATGTTCTTTGGCTGGGAAGGCGTCGGCGTTGCCTCGTATTTGCTGATCGGGTTCTATTACCGTAAACCCAGCGCCAACGCGGCAGCGATCAAGGCGTTTGTGGTTAACAGGGTTGGGGATTTCGGGTTTGCGCTCGGTATTTTCGGTCTGTACAAAATGACGGACAGCCTGAATTTTTCCGAGATTTTCACCCAGGGCGCGGCGCTTTCGGGCATGACCTTCAAGTTCCTGTATATGCAGGTCAACGCGGCCGAGGTTATCACCCTGTTGCTGTTCATCGGTGCCATGGGTAAATCCGCACAGTTGTTCCTGCACACCTGGTTGCCCGACGCGATGGAAGGTCCGACCCCTGTGTCGGCGCTGATCCACGCGGCCACGATGGTTACCGCCGGTGTGTTCCTTGTTGCGCGGATGTCGCCTATTTTCGAATATGCCCCCGGCACTCTGGCGTTCGTCACAATTATCGGCGCAACCACGGCCTTTGTTGCCGCGACCATCGGCCTGGTGCAGAACGATATCAAACGGGTGATTGCCTATTCCACCATGTCGCAGCTTGGCTATATGTTCGCGGCCGCAGGTGTCGGTGTTTATCAGGCGGCCATGTTCCACCTGCTGACGCATGCGTTTTTCAAGGCGATGCTGTTCCTTGGCGCCGGTTCGGTCATCCATGCGATGCACCATGAACAGGATATGCGCAACTATGGCAACCTGCGCAAGAAAATCCCTGTCACCTTCTGGGCGATGATGATCGGTACGCTGGCCATCACCGGCGTCGGTATCCCGTTGACGGATATCGGGTTCGCCGGCTTCCTGTCCAAGGATGCCATTATCGAAAGCACCTACGCGGCCGGCACCTCGGTCGGGGCCTATGCCTTCTGGATGCTGGTTATCGCGGCTGCCATGACCGCATTCTATAGCTGGCGTCTGATGTTCATGACCTTCTACGGGCCGGAAAAAGGCGACAGCCACAAACACGATCACGCGCATGAAAGCCCGCTGGTCATGCTGGTGCCGTTGATTGTTCTGGCACTCGGGGCGACCTTCGCCGGGATGCTTTGGTACAACGACTTCTTTGCCGAAAATGTCGAGACGTTCTTTGGCCCGGCCGTGTTCACCAATCCGGCGACCAATACGGTGCTGGAATCCGCGCACGGGGTCGCGGCATGGGTCAAGGTTTCACCGTTCATAGCCATGGTATTCGGCTTCTTGCTGGCCTACTGGTTCTATATTGTGAACCCGAGAATTCCCGCCATTCTGGCGCGGCGCAATCCGGCGCTATACCAGTTTCTGCTTAACAAATGGTATTTTGACGAGGTGTACGACTTCTTGTTCGTACAGCCGGCAAAACGTATCGGGCGGTATCTGTGGAAACGTCTGGACGGGTCAATCATTGACGGGGCCATCAACGGGCTTGCCATGGGGATCGTGCCGTTCTTTACGCGCGCCGCCAACAAGGCCCAGTCGGGACACCTTTACACCTATGCCTTCGCGATGATCATCGGGGTCGTCGCAATTATAAGCTGGTTCGCCATCACCGGAGGGGCGCTCTGATATGTATAATCTTCTCTCCATCGTCACGTTTATGCCGCTGTTCGGCGCGATAGTGTTGATGCTTTTCTTGCGCGGCGATGATGAAATGGCCGTGCTCAATACCAAACGACTGGCCATGTTTACGACGGTGGTGACCTTCATCGCCTCGCTGGTTATCCTGTTCAAGTTCAACGCCGCCGACACCGGGTTCCAGATGGTCGAGGAAAGCAAATGGCTCGGCGGACTGACCTATAAACTGGGCGTTGACGGCATTTCGATCCTGTTCGTCATGCTGACAACTTTCTTCATGCCGATTGTGATCGGCGCGAGCTGGAAGGTGGACAAGCGGGTCAAGGAATACATGATTGCCTTCCTGCTGCTTGAAACCCTGATGATCGGGGTGTTTGTTGCCCTCGATCTGGTGTTGTTCTATGTGTTCTTCGAGGCGGGCCTGATCCCGATGTTCCTGATTATCGGGATCTGGGGCGGCAAGGACCGCGTTTACGCGTCGTTCAAGTTTTTCCTCTATACGCTGGCCGGTTCGTTGCTGATGCTGATTGCGTTGATTTATATGTGGTATGATGCCGGCACGACCGATATTGTGCGACTTCTGGCGCATGACTTCTCGTCCGAAACAATCAGCGTTCTGGGTTTCAATATCGCGGGGGGGGCGCAAACGCTGCTGTGGTTCGCATTCTTCGCCTCGTTTGCTGTCAAGCTGCCGATGTGGCCGGTGCATACATGGTTGCCGGACGCCCACGTTCAGGCGCCAACCGCCGGTTCGATTATTCTTGCGGCGATTTTGATCAAGATGGGCGGTTACGGGTTCTTGCGGTTCAGTTTGCCGATGTTCCCCGTCGCTTCGGACCTGTTGCAGAACTTCGTGTTTTTCCTTTCTGTCGCGGCAATCATCCTGACGTCGATGATCGCACTGGCGCAGGAAGACATGAAAAAGCTGATCGCCTATTCATCCGTTGCGCATATGGGGTTCGTGACCATGGGGATATTCGCGTTCAACCAGCAAGGGCTGGATGGCGCCATCTTCCAGATGATCAGCCACGGGATCGTCGCCGGTGCGTTGTTTATGATCGTCGGTGTGATCTATGACCGTTTGCACACGCGCGAGATTGCGGCCTTTGGCGGCTTGGCGACGCGTATGCCAACCTATGCGTTCATGTTTATGTTGTTCACCATGGCCAACGTCGGTCTGCCCGGGTTGTCCGGTTTCGTTGGCGAGTTTCTGACGCTGGCGGCCGTGTTCAAGGTCAGCACATGGACGGCATTCGGTGCAACGACCGGTGTGATCCTGTCGGCGGCCTATGCGCTGTGGCTCTATCGTCGGGTGATGTTTGGCGAATTGATCAAAGAAAGCCTGAAGGGCATCAAGGACATGGACATACGAGAGAAACTTCTGTTCGCGCCGCTGGTGTTCCTGACGTTGCTGTTCGGGATTTATCCCTCGTTGATTCTGGACATCACCGGGCCGTCTGTCGACGCGCTTTTGCAAAACTTCCATGCAGCAGTCGGGGCGGCGCAGGCCGCGGCCGATGTTGTAACTCAATGATCGGGTGAAGATATGTTAAGCAATGATATTTCCGTAATCCTCCCCGAGCTGATACTGGCGGTTTATGCCATGGCAGCCTTGATGGTCGGTGTTTACGCGAAAAACCAGCAGGCCGTATCCGAGATGATCCTGTGGGTCACCGTGGTCGTGCTGGCGATACTGGGTTTCTGGATCGGGCTGTCGCCAGAGGGAACCAGCACTGCCTTCAACGAGGCGTTCGTTAACGACGGTTTTGCGCGGTTTGCCAAGGTTACGTTATTGTGGGGCGCCGCCTCGGTTTTGGCGCTGTCCCGTGATTATCTGCTGAAAAACAACCTGTTGAAATTCGAGTATCCGGTGCTGATTTCGCTGTCTATCGTCGGGATGATGATGATGGTTTCGGCCGGCGACCTGCTGTCGCTATATCTGGGGATCGAACTGCAATCGCTGGCGCTCTATGTTATTGCCGCGTTCCGGCGTGACAGTTTGCGGTCGACAGAGGCCGGGTTGAAATATTTTGTCCTCGGGGCGCTTTCGTCGGGTTTGTTGCTGTATGGTGCTTCGCTGATTTACGGTTTTGCCGGCACGACGGTGTTTTCGAAAATCTACGGGGTGGTCGATGCGGACGGTATGTCGCTGGGCCTGTTGTTCGGGCTGGTTTTTCTGGTAACCGGCATGTCGTTCAAGATCTCGGCTGTTCCGTTCCATATGTGGACGCCCGATGTTTATGAAGGCTCGCCAACGCCGGTAACGGCACTGTTTGCAACCGCGCCCAAGATGGCGGCGGCCGCGATGATCGCCCGTGTGTTGTTTGATGCATTCGGTGGTGTGGTAGGCGACTGGCAACAGATACTTGTGTTCCTGTCGCTGACATCCATGTTTCTGGGGGCGTTCGCAGCCATCGGGCAGACCAACATCAAACGGCTTATGGCCTATTCGTCAATCGGGCATATGGGCTATGCGTTGATGGGGCTGGCGGCCGGCACTGTGGCCGGCGTTCAGTCGCTGCTGATCTATATGGCGATCTATGTGACGATGAACGTCGGGGTTTTCGCCTTTATCCTGAATATGGAACGCGACGGGCAAGCGGTGACCGATATCAAATCGCTTGGCGGATATTCCAAGGTAGCACCGGCACGGACAATGGCGTTGACGGCGCTTATGTTCAGCCTTGCCGGTATCCCGCCCCTGGTCGGGTTCTTCGGGAAATTGTATGTGCTGCAAGCGGCGGTCGATGCCGGACTGGTCTGGTTGGCGGTTGCCGGGATTATCGCGTCGGTGATCGGGGCCTATTACTATTTGCGGATTGTCTACCTGATGTATTTCGGGGCGGAAACCGCGCCGTTGAACGGGAAAATGCCGACCCTGCACTGGGTGTTCCTTGGCGGGGCGTCAGGCGCGATGGTTCTGGGGATTATCAATCTGTTCGGGGTTGAAGGCGTTGCGGGAATTGCTGCGGCGACACTTCTGAACTAGATGGATACATGGCCGTCCGGGGTAGGGTGCAAGTCCTACCCGACACTAGACAGCACAAATTCCGAGGCGGTCCGCCTTGCCGGTTCGGGCGAGCGTGGACCGCTTTGGGTTTTTGCGGCCGAGCAAACCGGGGGACGTGGCCGGCGCGGGCGCGTCTGGCACGGCGGCGCGGGGAACTTTTACGCGTCGCTGTTGATGCGACCGGATGGTCCGCCGGCCGATGCCGCATTGCGCTCGTTCGTCGCCGCACTGGCCGTGCGTGACGCGGTGGCCGCCGTGATCGGAACGGCAGAAGGGATATGCCTGAAATGGCCGAACGATGTGTTGGTAAACGGGCGCAAGCTGGCAGGGATCCTGCTTGAGGGTGGCGACGGGTATTTATGTATCGGCGTTGGCGTCAATCTGCTATCCGCCCCGCCCGTTGGTGTGCTTGACCCGGGCGCTGTCGCGGCAATCAGCCTGCAAGAGGCACGCGGTGTTCGCGTTGACGCACAGGAATTTTTGACCGTTCTTGCCGCAGATTTTGCGCGCCGCGAGGAAACATTCAGGACTTACGGGTTTGCGCCCGTCCGCCGTGACTGGTTGCAACATGCCGCCCGCCTTGGCGAAATTGTCACCGCGCGGATGCCGGGGCGTACGGAAATCGGGCGGTTCGAGACAATCGACGAAACCGGTGCTATCGTGTTGCAAACCGCGCGGGGAAAACTGGCGTTGCCTGCCGCTGAAATTTTTTTCGAGGATTAACCCATGTTGCTTGCCATCGACGTAGGAAACACCAATGCGGTTTTTGCCATCCATGACGGCACGCGTTTCATTGGCGAATGGCGGTGTTCCACAGATTACAGGCGCACTGCGGACGAATATTTCGTCTGGTTGCAACATTTGATGGGGCATCAGGGTATTCATGGCAAGGTGAACACCGTCATTATTTCGTCCACCGTGCCGCGGGTTGTGTTCAACCTGCGTGTTCTGGCGGACAGGTATTTCGAGTGTCGCGCCATCGTCGTCGGCAAGCCCGACGTTGAATTGGGCATTCCCGTTCGTGTTGACCCCGACACCAATGTCGGCCCTGACCGTTTGGCAAATACGGTCGCGGGTTATGACCTTTACGGTGGAAACCTGATTGTTGTCGATTTCGGCACGGCCACCAATTTCGACGTGATCGGCGAGGACGGCGCCTATGAAGGAGGGGTTATTGCACCCGGCGTCAATCTTAGCCTGCGGGCCATGCACGAGGTCGCCGCATCGCTGCCACACATCGATGTCAGTCGCCCCGACAAGATAATAGGAACGAATACGGTTGCTTGTATGCAATCGGGCATATATTGGGGCTATATCAGCCTGATCGAGGGGATCTGCAAGCGGATCGCCGACGAGAAAGGGCACGAGATGAAAATTGTCAGCACCGGAGGGCTTTCAACGCTCTTTGCGCGCGATAGTGAAAAATTAAAGAACATTAACACCGAACTCACGATCCACGGACTTGTGTTGATCGCGAAACGGAACAGGAAAGAAAAATATGACTAAAAAGAATCGACTGATTTACCTTCCCCTTGGCGGGGCGGGCGAAATCGGCATGAACATGTATTTGTACGGCTACGGTCCCAAAGATCAGGAACGCTATATTCTGGTTGATGTCGGCGTAACCTTCCCGGACATGGACACCAGTCCTGGCGTTGACCTGATTATGGCGGATCCTGCCTATATCATTGCGCGGGCGGACCGCCTGGAAGCCATCATTATCACCCACGCCCACGAAGATCACGTCGGGGCCATCGGGCTGTTGTATCCGCAATTGCAGGCACCGATATACTGTCGCAAGTTTACAGCGGCGATTGCGCGAAACAAAATGGAGAAAAACGGCCAGAACCCGGATGTGGTTCACGATGCGGACGTCTGGCCGGCGCAGGTCGAGGCAGGACCATTCAAAATCGGTTTCCTGCCGATTGCCCATTCGATACCGGAAGCATCCGCACTGGTCATTGACAGCCCCGCCGGGCGCGTGATCCACACAGGCGATTTCAAAACCGACCCGAACCCGATCGTTGGCGAGGCTTTCGATCCGGACCTGTTCAAATCGGTGTCAAAAGACGGGGTGGTTGCGCTTGTTTGTGATTCCACCAACGTGTTTTCACCAAACAAAGGCCGCTCGGAATCCGACATCGGCGGTGATATCCGCGACCTGATGGCCGGTGCCAGCGGGATGATCGTGGCGACGACGTTCGGCTCCAATGTTGCGCGCCTTAAAACGCTGGCGCAGGCGGCCCATGATGTCGGGCGCAAGGTCGTGGTCGTTGGCCGTGCCATGGACACGATGATCAAAACGTCGTTTGCGACCGGCGTGTTGACCGATTTTCCGCCGATCCTCGATGTTGATGAAATCGGGGATATCGCGCGGAACCGACTGCTGGTGTTGGCAACCGGTTCGCAAGGGGAACGGCGCGCGGCAACGGCCGGATTGGCGCGGGGAAAATACCGCGGATTGGAAATCAAGGCGGGTGACACATTCCTGTTTTCGTCCAAAACCATCCCCGGAAACGAGATTTCGGTCGCCTATATTCTGAACCAGCTGGCCGAGAAGGGCGTCAATGTTATTGATGACAGCTCGGGGAAATATCACGTTTCGGGTCACGCCAACCGTCCCGATCTGGAAATGATGCACGCGCTTGTTAACGCTGACCTCGTTGTGCCGATGCACGGGCAGTATCGCCATTTGCGCGAACAGGCCGAGATTGTGCAGGCAAAAGGCAACGCGGCCGTCGTTGCCGCGAACGGAACGATGATCGATCTGGCCAACAAAGGCAAACATATCGAAAGCATCGAAACGGGACGGACCTATCTTGACGGCAAGCCGCTGATCAATGCGCTGGACGGCATAGTGCGCGAGCGTTTGCAAATGGCCCTGCGTGGCCATGTTCTGGTGTCGCTGGTTATCGAGGAAGACGGGGAGCTTCTGGACGGCGCGTGGGTTCAGACGGTCGGCCTGCCACAAGGCAGTCGAACACGCGGCGGGCTTGAAGAGATACTTGAACAGGAAATCGACAAGGCACTGGCCAAGGCCAAGCGCAAAACACTGGGCAGCGACGACGGGATCGAGGCGCTGGTATCGCGCACGTCAAATCAGGTTTGCAAGGATGTGATCGGGAAAAAACCGGTTTGCACCGTTCTGATCAACCGGTTGATGGT
>CAZDLV010000083.1:0-9262 GCA_964506345.1 uncultured Rhodobacterales bacterium
CGCCACCGCCATGACCATCACCCACGACATGAGCAGCGTGCGCGCCATCGCCGACAAGGTGGCGATGATCCACAACGGCAAGGTGCAGTGGACGGGGCCGGTCGGGCAGATCGACACTTCCGGCGATCCCTATCTGGACCAGTTTATCAACGCGCGCCCCGACGGGCCGATCGAGGGGGTGCGATGATCCTGAAAATTTCCAACCTGTCCCTGCTTGTCCTGTTCCCGCTGGCCTGGTTCGCACCGTTGCTGAAGGCCGGATTGCTGCCGCTGTTCAGGCTCGATGAAATATCGACCATCACCGCGCTGCAATCGCTTTGGCAAAAAGACGTGTTTCTGGCCCTGCTGGTCACATTTTTCGCCATATTCGCGCCGCTGATCAAGGTCATCGGCACCGCACTGGTGCAATTCGACCTGCTCAAGGCTGCGGCCTTGCCGATCCTCGGGATGCTGGGCAAGCTGGCGATGGCGGATGTGTTTCTGGTCGCCCTCTATATCATTCTGGCCAAGGGGGTCGGGGTCGGGCGGGTCGAAACCGACTGGGGGCTGTACCTGTTCACCTTCTGCGTGCTGTTTTCGCTGCTGGTGACCGAACTGACAAAACGGAGCCTGCGATGATTCTGTGGACCCTTGGCGGCGTTCTGGTGGGTGCGGGGCTTTTCGCGGCGCTGATCTTTTCATTGTTTCAGGCGGCCTTGCAGCGCGGCAAACTGCGCTGGGCGCATCTGGCGGCGGCGGCCCTGACGCTGGCCGGTGTTGCCAGCATTTCGATGCTGTCGCCGTGGCTGGCATTGCTGAGCGGCGCGGCGCTGGCGCTGGCATCACTGGCGGCGCTGTTGCTGGACAAAGGCTGGAACCGGCTGCTGTCGCTGTTCCAGATGGCCTTTGCCGTTATCCTGATCCTCGGCTTGCCTTTCGCGGTGTAACAGGCCAAACAGCGACATGGGAAAATCTACCGTAATATATGTGTGCGCCAACTGCGCAACCGTCCACAAAAAATGGGCCGGACGCTGCGAATCCTGCGGCGAGTGGAACACCATCCGCGAGGAATCCGCGCTTTCGAACGGCCCCAAAGGAAAAACCCTTGGCGGCAGCCGTGGCCGCAAGGTCGCCCTGTCCTCTCTGTCCGCCAAGGACCGCCCGTTGCAGCGCGGCCTGTTCGGCATCGACGAACTGGACCGCGTGCTGGGCGGGGGTCTTGTCCCGGCCTCGGCCATTCTGGTTGGCGGCGATCCGGGCATCGGCAAGTCCACCCTGCTGTTGCAGGCGGCGGGGGCATTCGCGCGCAAGGGCAACAAGGTGCTGTATATTTCCGGCGAGGAAGCCGCGAGCCAGATCCGCATGCGCGCCGCACGCCTGAACCTGACCGACGCCCCCGTGCAACTGGCGGCCGAGACCAACCTGCGCGACATCCTGACCACGCTGGACGCGGAGCGCCCTGCCCTCGCCATCATCGATTCCATTCAAACCATGTGGGCCGACCATGTGGACAGCGCCCCCGGCTCGGTCTCGCAGGTCCGCGCGGCGGCGCATGAATTGACCAGTTTCGCCAAACGGCGCGGCATTTCCGTGGTGCTGGTCGGCCATGTCACCAAGGACGGCCAGATCGCCGGCCCGCGCGTCGTCGAACACATGGTCGATACGGTGCTGTATTTCGAGGGCGAGCGCGGCCACCAGTTCCGCATCCTGCGCGCGGTAAAAAACCGTTTCGGCCCCGCTGACGAGATCGGCGTTTTCGAAATGACCGGCGCCGGCCTGCAAGAGGTCGCCAACCCCTCCGCCCTGTTCCTGAGCGAGCGGGACAAGCCGACATCGGGTTCCGTGGTTTTCGCCGGAATCGAGGGCACCCGCCCCGTGCTGGTGGAAATCCAGGCGCTTGTGGCGCAATCCTCGCTTGCCAGCCCGCGCCGCACGGTCGTCGGCTGGGATTCGGGGCGCCTGTCCATGATCCTCGCGGTGCTGGAATCGCGTTGCGGCATAGGTTTCGGCGGACAGGACGTCTATCTGAACATCGCCGGCGGCATCAAGATCAGCGAACCGGCGGCCGACCTTGCCGTGGCGGCGGCGCTGGTATCGGCACGACAGGACCACGCCCTGCCCGCTGATTCGGTGTTATTCGGCGAAATCAGCCTTTCGGGCGCGCTCAGGCCAACATCGCAAGCGGAAAATCGGCTAAAAGAAGCCGAAAAGCTGGGGTTTTCCAGCGCATTCACGGCTTCGCGAATGAAAACGGTCGCGAAACCGTCTATGACAGTGCATAAAGCCGACGACCTGATCGGATTTATAGAAAGCTGCTTCGGGCAGATTGACAACTAACAGGACGCATTCATGCAAGATTTCACGTTATTCGACGCCGGTGTCGCCGCTATTATTATCGTTTCCGCAGTTCTGGCCTATTCCCGCGGCCTGACCCGCGAAATCATGAGCATCGCCGGCTGGGTCGGCGCGGCGGTCGTGGCCTTCTTTTTCGCCCCGCAAGCAGTGCCGTTCGTCAAGGAAATTCCCGTTGTCACCGATTTGATCGGCGAAAACTGCGAACTGGGCATCCTGTCGGCATTCGCCGGCGTTTTCACCATAGCCTTGATTGTTATCGCCCTGTTTACACCCCTTATTTCCGGCGTGATCCAGAAATCCGCGCTTGGCTCTATCGACGGCGGGCTGGGGTTCCTGTTCGGCGTGGTGCGCGGGCTGGTGCTGGTCGTTGCCGCCCTTGTCGCCTATGATTTCTTTATCGCCGGCGGTCAGGGTTTTTCGGTGGTCGAAAACTCCAAAACCCGGGCAATTCTCGCCGATCAGCAGGCACAATTGAAATCCTACATTCCCACCGACATCCCGACATGGCTGATCGGCCCCTACAACGAACTGACGCAAAGCTGCGTGGCCACCAACACCGCACCGGTTGACCCCGCCACCCCCGCGCCGGCATCCCCGATTCCGACCGAAGGTGCCAACGGCTGATAAATCGCGTCAGTGTGATGACAAACAGGTGACACTCCGGTTTCGCGGTCGTATAAGGCGGCCAGATAGCAACCCAGATCGCGAGCCGCTTACATGACCTCTGCCCCTGTTGCCCTTTCGACCAATCCGTTCGACCCCGCCGCCTTCGACGATGACAAACTGCACGAGGAATGCGGCGTCTACGGCGTGATCGGCCTGAAAGACGCCGCCAATTTCGTCGCCCTCGGCCTGCACGCGCTGCAACACCGCGGACAAGAGGCCGGCGGCATCACCGCCTACGCCCCCGAGGTCGGCTTTTCCAACGTGCGCCGCTTCGGCTATGTCCGCGACAACTTCACCAAGGCCAGCCTGATGGAGACCCTGCCGGGGGAGCTGTCGATCGGACATGTGCGCTATTCCACCTCCGGCGCCAAGGGCGTGTCGCAGATCCGCGATGTGCAGCCGCTGTTTGCCGAATTCGCCATGGGCGGCTGCGCCATTGCCCATAACGGCAACATCACCAACGCCGTGGCCCTGCGCAAGGAACTGGTGGAGCGCGGCTCGATCTTCCAGTCGTCGTCCGATTCCGAATGCATCGTGCATCTGATGGCCCGCTCCATCCAGAAAAACATCCCCGAACGGCTCAAGGACGCGCTGCGCCGGGTCGAGGGGGCGTTCTCCATCGTTGCCATGACCCGCACCAAACTGATCGGCGTGCGCGACGCGCTCGGCGTGCGGCCCCTGATGCTTGGCAAGATCGGGGATGGCTGGGTGCTGTCGTCGGAAACCTGCGCCCTCGACATCATCGGCGCGGAATTTGTGCGCGAGGTCGAGCCGGGCGAAATGGTGGTCATCACCAAAGACGGGGTCGAGAGCGTCTTCCCCTTCCACAAGGCCCCCTCGCGGTTCTGCATTTTCGAAAACGTCTATTTCAGCCGCCCGGACAGCGTCATCGGCGGGCAGTCCGTCTATGAAACCCGCCGCCGCATCGGCGTGGAACTGGCCAAGGAAGCCCCGGTGGATGCCGATCTGGTCTGCCCCGTTCCCGACAGCGGCACACCTGCGGCCATCGGGTTTTCGCAGGAAAGCGGCATCCCCTATGCCATGGGCATCATCCGCAACCAATACGTTGGCCGCACCTTTATCGAGCCGACCGAACAGATCCGCAACATGGGCGTGCGCCTGAAGCTCAACGTCAACCGCGCCCTGATCAAGGGGAAACGGGTGATCCTTGTGGACGATTCCGTCGTGCGCGGCACCACCAGCCGCAAGATCAAGGAAATGATCCTCGACGCCGGCGCCGCCGAAGTGCATTTCCGCATCGCCTCGCCGCCGACACAATGGCCGTGTTTCTACGGCGTCGATACGCCGGACAAGGACAAACTGCTGGCATCCGGCATGACCGAGGAACAGATGCGCAAGCACCTCGGTGTTGACAGCCTGCGGTTCATCACGCTCGACGGGTTGTATCGCGCCGTCGGCGGGGCCGCCCGCGACAACAACAATCCACAATATTGCGACGCCTGTTTTTCCGGTGACTATCCGGTGCGTCCACAAGACAAAATAGATCATGGTTTCAAGCTGAAAGACTGAAAATATGAAAATCTCGTCTGATACAATTGCCCTCGTCACCGGCGCATCGCGCGGTCTGGGATATGCAACGGCCGTTGAGCTGGCCAAACGCGGCGCACATGTGATTGCGCTGGCCCGCACCGTCGGTGGCCTCGAAGAACTGGATGACGCCATTCAGGCAGCAGGCGGCACGGCCACGCTGGTTCCCCTCGACATCACCGAGGAAGAAGGCCTGCAACGCATGTGCCTGTCGATCTACGAACGTTGGGGGCGCATCGATTTGCTGGTGCATTGTGCCATCCACGCCGAACCGCTGGCCCCCGTGCCACATGTCGAGGACAAGAATCTGGATAAATGCTGGGCCGTCAACGCCCGCGCCACACAACGCATCATCGCGCTGACCGATCCGTTGCTGCGCGTCGCGCCCGAAGGCACCGCCATGTTCATCGAGGACCATCACGAGGGCGAAAAATTCTTTACCGCCTACGCCGCCAGCAAGGCCGCCGCCAACGTCATCGTCGATGCCTGGGCCGCCGAAACCGCCAACCTGACCCCGCGCGTTCTGAAATTCCGCCCCGACCCGATGCCAACGGCCCTGCGCGGCCGGTTTTTCCCCGGCGAAGACCGCGACGCCCTGAGCCCGCCATCCGAACAGGCGGCGAAACTGGTGGCCATGCTGTAAAATCTGCCACACAATTACCACATTTAGTCCGTATACGGTTCGGGAATAAAATTCGGGGCCGATATTGCCCCGCAAAAACAGGGGAATATTTTGTTGGTTCGTAAATTCGCAGAAAATGAATCCGGCGCGGTCACCGTTGACTGGGTGGTGCTGACCGCCGCTATCGTCGGCATCGCCATTGCCGTCCTGACCGTGGTTTCCGGCGGCATCAATTCGGCCTCGACATCGATCAGCAGCGGGCTTTGGAATGCCTCCAACAACAGCATCGCCGGCCTGATCACCGGCGGAGGCACCGGAACGACCACCGCCGGCGGCACAATTTATACCTACTCGAACAATGGCGCCCTCGGACCGGCGGAAACCGCAGCACTGATCGCGGCGGACGCGCCTGCGGGATACAATTTCAACACACCTACAGCGACGCAAGCCGATTATATTCCGGTTTATACCAGCAATGACGGTGCCACCTACAGCATCGGTGGTGTCGTATCGCCGGTGGCCGGAAATACAACAGCCTTCTGGTATTTCTAGCGTCGGGGGCGGCCGGTTTCTATCCGCCAAACCGCGCGTCCAGCCACGCGACATACTGCGCCATGACCTGATCGCGATTCACCTCGTTCAGGCTTTCATGGCGGGTATCCTCCAGCAGGCTCAGCGTCACATCCACCAGGCCCGCCTTTTGCAGGCGCGCCGCCGTGGTCCGCACCGCCGCGCCCTTGTCGGAACTCGGATCGGCCAGACCACCCAGCAGATGCACCGGCAGAACCGGCGGCAAGGCCGGCAGGTTCCGGTCGTCACCGGCAAAAAATACCCCGCCGATCACATCCTGCCACATGCCGATCGACACGTCGAAGCCGCACAACGGATCGGCGACATATTTGTCCACCTCGGCCGTATCGCGCGACAGCCAGTCGAATTCCGTGCGGTTGGGTTTGAACACCTTGTTCCATGCGCCAAACGTCAACGCCCGCGTGATATCGCTGGGCTTGCCGGCGCCCTTGAACGCCCGCTCGACCGCCAGTATCGCCTTGCCCAGACGCGCCAGACCACCGGCGGTAAAACTGGCGTTCCAGCATGACAGCGCCGCAATGCTGTCCGGCTGGCGCAGCGCATAGTTGAAGGCAATAATCGAGCCCATAGAATGCCCGAAACATACCAGCGGCAAATCGGGATGGTCGGCGTGAATACGGGCATTGACCGCCCCCACATCCCCCAGAACCTTTTCCCATCCGCCCGTATCGGCAAACCGGCCAAGCGGTGCATCCGGCGCGCTCGTATGTCCGTGGCCGCGATGGTCGTGCGCCACGGTGTGATACCCGTGCGCGCCCAGAAATTCGGCAAACCGGCGATATCGCCCCGCATGTTCGCCCATACCGTGGTTTATGTGAACGACAGCCTTGGCGGGGCCGTCCGCCTGCATCGCGTAACAATGCAACGCCGCCCCTGTCGGACTCTCCAGTGTGCTTTCGTTCCAGTCTGCCACGGCATCCTCCTGTGTCACATGCCAAGCGCGTCCTTGTACAATTCCAGAACCGCTTCTTCCTCGGATATTTCCGCCGGATCCTTTTTGCGCAGCGCCACAATCTTGCGCAGGATTTTTGTATCATAGCCGCGCGACTTGGCCTCGGCCATCACTTCTTTCTGTTGCTCGGAAATGTCTTTCTTTTCAGCATCCAGCCGCTCGAACCGCTCGACAAAAGCCCTTAGCTCGCCTGCGGTGACACGGTACTGGGTTTGCTGCTGATCGTCTGTTACGTCCATTGAACGGCCTTTGAATTTGGGTGTTTGCAGAAGCACAGACACTAGCGCGCACCCCGCACAGCGGCAAGAGGATATTCCCCCGTCCCCCCTTTTCCCGCGCGCGCGCCGTGTATATATAGACGCCGAACCCAAACGGAGAATTGACCCACATGGACATCCTTGTTTACATCGGCAGCGCCATGGCCGTTCTTGGCCTTGGCGGCCTTGGATATTGCATCAAACTGGCCGCCGACATCAAACGCGAGGGCAGCGAGGCCGCCGATTTCAAGGCGCGGATGCAGCGCCTTGGGGCCATCAACATGGCGTCGCTCGGCGTGGCGGCGCTGGGTCTGATGACCGTGATCATCGGCATGGTTTTGTGAAACCGGTCCTGATCGCCACCAGCACGCGGGATTTCGACCCCAGCGAAGTGGCGATACCGTGGAAAATCCTGCGCGACGCCGGCGTCGATGTCTGTTTTGCCACCGATACCGGCACCAGCGGACAGGCGGATCCGCGCATGGTTGACGGGCGTGATCTGGGCGTTTTGCGCCGCGTCCTGATGGCGCGCGCCGACGCCGTCGCCGCCTATGGCGAATTGCTGCATGACGAAAAATTCCGCGCACCGGTCGCCTACGATGCCGTCGACCCCGCCGCCTATGCCGGCCTGTTGCTGCCCGGCGGCCATGCCAAAGGTGTCAAACCCTATCTGGAATCTCCGGCGTTGCATTCCGCCATCGCCGCTTTCTTCGCCCGTTCCGCCCCTGTCGGCGCCATCTGCCACGGTGTTGTCGCCGCCGCACGCAGCATTGACCCGACCAGCGGAAAATCGGTGTTGTATGGCCGAAAAACCACGGCCCTGCTGAACCGGCAGGAACGCCTCGCCTACCACCTGACGCGGGCCAGACTGGGCGATTACTACCTGACCTACCCCGTCACGGTCGAGGACGAGGTGACCGCCGCCTTGCAAAGCCCCGCCGATTTCCACCACGGCCCGACACCTGTATTGCGCGACACGCCGGCACGACCGGAACGCGGGTTTGCCCTGCGCGACGGCAACTATCTGTCGGCCCGCTGGCCCGGCGACGTCTACACATTCGCCAACGGTTTCCTTGCCATGCTGCGTGAACCGGCTGGCGGCACCTAAAAAGCGCTGCGAATTTTGGTATACACCCGCACATCGACCGTGTCATACCGCCCGAGGTTGGAAACATTGCGTATGGTCCGCAGGCCAAAGCGCGGCGTAAACCCGGACCATTCCCACGCCCGCACCCCGACAGAAACATCGGCAACGATCCGGCTGTCGCGCCGCGCCGCGCCATATCCGGTCAGCACCGATTTGTAACCGGTTCCGGTCCACGACAGACTGGCCGACACATCGACATCCGGCCCGGCAAGTCGCGTCGCATACCCCAGCGACAGGCTGGCCGCACGCGCCGCCTGCGCCGGATCGCGGCTGTCGGCATCCTCCAGATACCCGGACAGATCGAACACCCCGTCCCCTGCCGCCACCCGATAGGTTGCCCCCGCACGCACCACGCGCACGCCGGCGGCACCGGAATCATAGTGCCGTTGCGTATAGCTGCCATACACCATCGCCTGTTTGTCCGCCGCCGGTTGCCAGCGTCGCTCGACCCCCAGCGTGCCGGACAGGGAATAGGGTTGATACGGCCCGAAAACCGCCGCCGCCAGATCCGTCGCGATCAACTGCCGATCGAACGCCACATATCCGTCCCAACGGGCCGCCTGCGTCGCATAGGACAGGGCGCTGCGGCCCGAAACCCCGACAACATTGCGCCCGCGCCCGGCGTAAACAGTCGCCTGCACCGCCGCACCGGTTTGCCAGTCGAGCGCCGGCGACAGGCGCACGGTATATTGCCCCGACATATCGAGCGAAAACCCGACACCGGATTGCGCCCGCGCATCGGCGTTCAGTGGCAAGGTCAGGCCGGACCACACGATACTGTCGCGCAGGCTGCCGCCGTTGATATTGGTGGACGGCGCAATCGAAACCCCGCCAGACAACCGCCACGGCGACGCGGCGGAGACCGTCGAAAATGCCTGCGCCAGAATTTGGCGCTCGGTCACACCGGACCGGTATCCGGCGGCACGGCGCAACGCCAGCCCGGCGTCCCAAAACCGGCCAAGCGCGGCATTGGCCATTCCGGCAATCAGAAAACCGGCAAATTTTTCGCCGCGCTCCAACGGCAGCGCCTGCGCTCGTGCCACATATTCCAGCGCCACCTCGGGCTGGCCCAGTTCCTGCGCCGCGCTCGCCACCACCAGCATCTCACCAGTTGCATCGGGCGCGGCCCGCACCTGAGCCAGCGC
>CAZDLV010000084.1:0-9227 GCA_964506345.1 uncultured Rhodobacterales bacterium
AAACCGTGACCCTGCAAATTCTGGCCGAGAGTTTTTCCAAACAGGGCGTGCCGGTGTTCCTGTCGGACGTCAAAGGCGACCTTGCGGGGCTGGCCATGGCCGGATCGGCCGAACACAAATTGCATGACAAACTGATCGCGCGCGCCGAAACCATCGGCTTTGACGACTTCGGCTATGAATCCTTCCCCGTTGTTTTCTGGGACATGTTCGGCGAAAAAGGCCACCCCGTGCGCACCACCATCACCGATATGGGGCCGCTGCTGCTGTCGCGCCTGATGGAACTGACCGAGGCGCAGGAGGGCGTCCTCAACATTGCTTTCCGCATGGCCGACGAGATGGGGATGCTGCTGCTCGACCTCAAGGACCTGCAATCGCTGCTGGTCTGGCTGGGCGAGAACGAGGACGAGCTGACCCTGCGCTACGGCAACCTGTCGAAAGCCTCGATCGGGGCGATCCAGCGCCGCCTGATCGTGCTGGAAAACCAGGGCGCGCTGCAATTCTTCGGCGAACCTGCGCTCGATCTGGACGATATGATCGCCACCACGCCGGGCGGGCAGGGGCGTATCAACGTGCTGGCCGCCGACAAGCTGATGCAATCGCCGCGCCTTTATGCGACTTTCCTGCTCTGGATGCTCTCGGAACTGTTCGAGAACCTGCCCGAGGTCGGCGACCCGGACAAACCGAAATTCGTGTTCTTCTTTGACGAGGCCCACCTGCTGTTCGACGACGCGCCCAAGGCGTTGCTCGACAAGGTCGAACAGGTGGCACGGCTGATCCGCTCCAAGGGTGTTGGCGTGTTTTTCATCACCCAGAACCCCGACGATGTGCCCTCCGACATCCTCGGGCAGCTCGGCAACCGTGTGCAGCACGCCCTGCGCGCCTATACCCCGCGCGACCAGAAGGCCCTGCGCGCCGCTGCCGAAACCTTCCGCCCCAATCCGCGTTTCGATACGGGCGAGGCCATCCGCGATGTCGGCGTGGGCGAGGCCGTGACCTCCATGCTGGAACGCAAGGGCGTGCCCTCGGTGGTCGAACGCACCCTGATCCGCCCGCCGTCCTCGCGTCTTGGTCCGATCACCGAAGCGGAGCGCGCAAGCGTGATTGCCGCCTCGCCGTTGTCGGGCCTGTATGAAAAATCCGTGGACCGCGAATCCGCCTTCGAAATTCTTAAAAAACGCGCCGAAAAGGCCGCCGATGCCGAGGCAAAGGCGGCCGGGGCCGAAGAACGCGGCGAGCGCGAATTCACCAGCGCGCGGCGCTATGGCAGCGGCACGGCCTATACCCGCACGCCGGCGAAATCCCGCAGCCGCCCGTCGCGCGGCGACAGCGCGGTGGATGCGTTCGCCAAATCCATGGCCCGCTCGCTGGGGACTCAACTGGGTCGCAAGGTCGGGCGCGGGGCGCTCGGCACCCTGTTCAAGTTCCTGTAGGCGGCCCTACAGTTTGCGGACACGGATCTTTGCCAACCGGTTACGGTCACGTTCGAGTATTTCGAAACGATAACCGTGATAGGAAAAGACCTGACCCTCTGTCGGGATGGTCTGGGCCTCGTGAATGATCAGGCCGGCGATCGTGTTGGCCTCGTTATCCGGCAAATCCCAATCGCAACTGCGATTGATGTCGCGAATGGTTGTTGCGCCGTCCATATCTACGGCCCCGTCCGCGGCCGGGGTGATTTCTTCTTGTGTTTCGTCGTGTTCGTCGGAAATTTCCCCGACGATTTCCTCCAGAATATCCTCCAGCGTGATCAACCCTTGCAGGGATCCGTATTCATCCACCACCAGCGCAAAATGTGATTTCCGGCGCAGAAATTCCCGCATCTGGTCATCGAGCGATGTAGTTTCCGGCACGAAATACGGTTTCATCGCGATGTCGAGGATGTCGAATTTTTCAAGGTTGTCCAGCCCGCCGTCACGGTCGCGCACCAACCCGTCCACGGCCCGCAACAGGTCCTTGGCGTGGACGACACCGACGATGTTTTCCGGCTCGTCACGAAAAATCGGCAGGCGCGTGTGTGGCGATTGCAGCGCCTGCGACAGGATGGATTGCGCCGGCATGTCCGCATCGATCATCTCGATTTTCGAGCGGTGCAGCATGATTTCCTCGACCTCGCGGTTTTTCAGGTCCAGCGCCCCGAGCAACCGGTCACGGTCATCTTTTTGCACGCCGCCCTCGGAATGGTGCAACGCGATGGTCTCGGCGATTTCCTGATGCGCCAGCACGTTGGTGTTGGGGTCGGTTCTTATGCCGAACATATGCAGGACACCGCGCACGACCACGCGCACGACGGTGACAAAAGGCGACAGAACACGCACGATGACCGACACGGCCGGCGATACCTGTGTTGCGGCGGATTCAGCATTGGTGATGGCATAGGTTTTGGGCATGACTTCGGCAAAAACCAGCACCAGCAGGGTCATGACCAGCGTTGCGATGGCGATGCCGGTGCTGCCGTACAGCACGGTAAACAGGCTGGTCGCCAACGAGGTCGCAAGGATGTTTACCAGGTTGTTGCCCAGCAGGACCGCCCCGATCAAGCGCTCGTTATCCTCGGTCAGGGTCAGCGCGCGCTGCGCCCCGCGCGAGCCTTTGGCGGCCATGGCGTTCAATTTGGCGCGGCTGGCGGCGGTCAGCGCGGTTTCCGAGCCGGAAAAGAAAGCGGATAGAACCAACAACACGACGATGGCGGCGATCGTCCCCCAGAATACGGGATCCAGGCCCGGAATTTCGCCAGTGGCGACGTCCATTTTCACATGCTCCTTGCATTGTTGTATCAACCTGTCAGTTATGGGGGGGATTGAAGCAGTCTGCAAGCGGAGCAAGAATGAAGATCAGGGATCTGGGCGATCTGCACGGGCCGGTTCTGCTGTTTGGCGGTCCGTATTCGAACCTGCACGCGACGCAGGCGCTGGTTGCCCGCGCTGGCGCGGCAAAAATTTCCGGTGCGAATATGATCTGTACCGGCGACGTGGTTGCCTATTGCGGCGACCCCGAGGCGACGGTGGCGGCGATCCGCGACCTTGGCTGTGCCGTGGTCGCGGGAAATTGCGAAAAACAGCTGGCCGCCGGTGCGCCGGATTGCGGCTGCGGGTTCGACGACACCTCGCAATGCTCGGTGTTGTCGCACGGCTGGTATGCACATGCGCTGGCCAACACCTCGACTGACAGCAGGCTGTGGATGGCGGACCTGCCGGATATGGCGGTTTTCCGGCACGGCGGGCGGCGTTATGCGGTCATTCACGGCGGTGCCAGCAACATCAGCCGGTTTTTGTGGCCGGTGACATCCGGGGCCGACCTGTTGTCGGAAATCGCGGTGATCGAAGGTGCGCTCGGGCCGGTGGACGGCGTGGTGTCGGGGCACAGCGGGCTGGCCTTTGTGCGCGACATCGGCGGGCATCGCTGGATAAACGCCGGTGCTATCGGTATGCCGCCCAACGACGGTGCGCCGGATACGCGCTTTGTTGTGCTGGGGAAGTCGCCGGTGATACATCGCCTGTCCTATGACAGCACCGCCGCCGCCGCGGCTATGCGCGCGGTCGGGCTGACGCAAGGCTACGATGCGGCCCTGACCAGCGGACACTGGCCGAGCGAGGATACCCTGCCGCCGGAATTGCGCCGCCGGTAGGCCTATTTCTCGGCGAGGGGGTGTTTTTCCAGCACCAGCGCCCTAAGGCGTTCTTCCAGCACATGGGTGTAAATCTCGGTCGTTGCCACATCGGCGTGTCCCAGCAATATCTGGATCGCGCGCAAATCCGCACCATTGGCCAGCAGATGCGTGGCAAAGGCATGGCGCAGAGTGTGCGGCGAGACCGACTTTGCCTCCAGACCGGCCTGTGTCGCCATTTTCCGGACCGTCATAAAGAACGCCTCGCGGCCGAGATGGCCGGATTTGCCGCGCGACGGGAACAGAAACCGCGATGCCCCCGGCCCCGCCGGTTGTGCCGCGTCGCGGATTTCCAGCCACGCCCGCAACGCAGCGCGCGCGGCCGGTGTCAGCGGCACCATGCGTTCGCGCCCGCCTTTGCCGCGCACAAGGATCATGCGCGGGTCGCCGCGCGTTGCCGACACCGGCAGTCCGACCAGTTCGCTGACGCGCAGGCCGGTGGCATACAGCAGTTCCATCAAACAGGTGTTGCGGCATCTTTCCCGATCGTTGCGCCCGAAGTTGCGCGCAGCCTCCAGCAGCGCATCAACGTCGGATTCGCTCAGGATTGCCGGCAGGTGCCGCCCGCGTTTCGGGCCGGAAATCAACGCCGCCGGATCATCCGTGCGCCAGCCTTCGAGGAAGGCAAACCGGAACAGTTGGCGGATAGCCGACAGGCGTCGCGCCCGCGTGGCAACGGCCAGCCCCCGGGCGTCCAGCGCAACCAGATAGGATTCAATATCGCCGCGCGTGGCGGTTTCGGGGCGAATATTCCGGCGGTCAAGAAATCCGGTAAAATCCGCCAGATCGCGGGCATAGGCCATCAGCGTGTTGGCCGCGGCATCCTGTTCGGCCTGCATGGCCTCCAGAAAAACCGGAATCCATTGCCGCGACACTCACAACTCCCCGACAGGCAGCAGCAGGGTCTGGACCGCGATGCGCCGCGCGGCGGCGGTCTGGTTCGCCTCGATCAACACAAACAGACCGGTGCGGATATCGCCGGGGTCGGCGGCGGCTCCGGCGGACAGCAGTTGCAGGGCCTCCAGCAATGCCTGCGCGGTATTTCCGTTTGCCAGCATGGCCAGCAGCCGTCTGGCGTTCGGGGTGTCGGGGGGCGTGCCGACAATGCTGGCCGTAATTGCCTGAACCAGCGCATCGCCATTTCGCGCATCATCGAGCGGAATTCCGGCAACAATCCGCCCGGCCAGTGCATGACGCGGGTCGGCGGTGATGTGGCGATTCCATTCGGGGATGGCCAGATTGGCCAGATGAACCGTGTCCACCACAGCGTCGGCGATCGCACCGTAGCGCGGATCATACGGCAGTTTGGCCAGACGCGGCCCGAATTCCTGTGCAAAAGCCGCGCGCAAACCGGCGTCATCCATCGCCGTCAGGGCCTGTGTGAAGGCGGCGCCGATCCGGTCCGGTTCGCGGCTGTCCAGCGCCTGATCCAGCGACTGGATGGCCGCTTGGCGTCCCCAGACCCCGCCCGAGGCCGCCGGTTGTCCGGTGCGATAGGCCGCAAACAGAACGCCGGCGGGCAGCGCGCCGGATTTCACCAGCCGTTCCGAGGCTTCCAGACGGGCGCGCAACGGCGCGTATGATTCGGTGTCGCGATACAGATACGCCAACGGCAAGGGGCCGCTTGGACGGGGCAGAAGGACGGCCTCGCGCAGGATGAAATCCATCGGCAACATCGGGTCAGGCGCAACAGGGTCCGGCGTGCCGGCGGCAAGTTCTGGATCGAGGAACCGCATCAGAAGATCCTCGCGCACCGGTCCTATCGCCCCGATGCTGGCACCCAGCGATAGCGTGATCGCCGCGGCGTTCCAGTCGCCGCCACGCGCCAGACAGTATACTTTCTGGCTCAGGTCGTTGCTTAGCGCGGGGGCATTCGACAACGCCTCGCAAACCTTCAGCGTGCGGTCGGTCAGGATGGCGATATCGAACGTGCGGTCGAACATGGCGCGCGACAACGGCTGGTCCAGCGTCACCAGCGCCTCGGCGGCATCCAGCGCGCCGATTTCGAACAGCCGGTCCACGCGGGCTTGCAGAACCAGACCGGCATGGGTATCGCCGACCGGCGGATTGGCCTGTGCCAGCAACAGATGGTGGAACATGTCGCGCACCGCAGGCAGGCCGGTATCACGGTAGCTTTGCACGGTTGCGACCACCTGCGCCACCGTCATGTCGCCCCACATGTCCGATGGAAACCCGGTAACGGCCGGGGAAAGCAGTCCGATGGCATCGGGTGTAATGTCCATCAACCCTTTCTTTTCGGTGATGCCGGCGCTGAACTGTGGCGGCAAGGGGGGGGATTCCGGTGAAATCCTGAACGGCGGCGGGTTCTTGATGCTCTCGCTTAGCCAGCCGATCGCGCTGATGGGGGCCTGCGCCATGACCGGCGGCCCGGCCAGCACGCCGAGCGTGATGAAAACGAGGGCCAGACGCATGTCCTAATCCAGATTAAGCTGGACCGGCACGGTCACTTCGTTTTGCGGTGCCGGTAAATCGAAAAACAGCGCATACCCGACAAGCGCAATCCCCGCGATCACGGCGAGATAGAATAGAAACTTGATCAGTCGAAACATCGAACCTGCTCCTGCCGGTGTCTTTTGACGTTACCGGTGTTTAAAATCTTGTTCAAATCGTGCATACAGAGCTTAACGTGGTGGTGTCCGGTCGGCAATCACCCAAATGGGGAAGTTTTGGCAAATGGTGGAAACACGCGAAAATCCGCAGGTGCTGCATCTGCGGCGCACGGTGGTGCTGGTCGGGTTGATGGGGGCGGGCAAATCAACGGTCGGGCGGCGGCTGGCGGACCGGTTGTCGGTGCCGTTTGTCGATTCCGATCACGAGATTGAAAGTGCCTCGAACCTCAGCATCCCCGAAATTTTCGAACGCTTCGGCGAGCAGTATTTCCGGGACGGCGAAAGCCGCGTTATCGCCCGTCTTCTGGATGGTCCGCCGTGCGTTCTGGCCACGGGCGGTGGCGCTTTCCTGTCCCGGGAGATCCGGTCGATGATCGCGGCGCAGGGCGTATCCGTGTGGATCCGCGCCGATCTGGAAACCCTGTGGGAACGGGTGCGCGGCAAGCCGGGGCGGCCGTTGTTGCAGCGCGACGACGCCAAACAGGTGTTGGCGCGGCTGCTGGACGAACGCTATCCGGTATACGGAACCGCCGATATTACAATTGACAGTCGCAGCCACGCCGCGCATGAAACCGTTGTAACCGATATTGTCGCGGCACTGCGGCGCCACGATATCCTGACCCCGAGCGACGAGGCGTAAAACATGAACACGGAAACCCTGAACGTCGATTTGCCCGGACGACGGTATGATATTGTGATCGGACAGGGTGTTCTGGGGGACGCTGGCCGGCGCATTGCCCCGTTCCTGAAACGCCCGCGCGTGGCCATCCTGACGGACGAAAACGTCGCCGGCCTGCATCTGGAAACCCTGCAAAACGGCCTGTCCGCCGCCGGTATCGACAGCACGGCGCTGGCCCTGACCCCCGGCGAGAAAACCAAGGGTTGGCCCGGGCTGGAACAGGCGGTCGAGTGGCTGATCGAACAAAAGGTGGAGCGCGACGATATCGTTATCGCCTTCGGCGGCGGTGTGATCGGCGACCTTGCGGGCTTTGCCGCCGCCATCCTGCGGCGCGGTGTCGATTTCATCCAGATCCCGACCAGTCTGCTGGCACAGGTGGACAGCTCGGTCGGCGGCAAGACCGGCATAAACTCCAAACAGGGCAAAAACCTGATCGGCGCCTTCCACCAGCCGAAACTGGTGCTGGCGGATACCGATGTGCTGAACACACTTGACCCGCGCGAGTTCGTTTCCGGCTATGGCGAGGTGGTGAAATACGGCTTGCTCGGCGACGCGGAATTTTTCGAATGGCTGGAACAGAACGGCCCGTCCCTGACTGCCGGCGACATGCAGAACCGCATCCGCGCCGTGCGCCGCTCTTGCGAGATGAAGGCCGAGATCGTTGCCCGCGACGAAAAGGAACGTGGCGACCGCGCGCTCCTCAACCTCGGCCACACCTTCGGCCACGCGCTGGAGGCCGCGACCGGCTACTCCGGCCGTCTGCTGCACGGCGAGGGCGTCGCCATCGGCTGCGCGCTGGCTTTCGAGCTGTCACAACGTCTCGGCCTGTGTTCGCAGGAGGCCCCGAGCCGCGTGCGCCAGCACCTCGCCGCGATGGGCATGAAAAAGGACCTCGCCGATATTGCAGGGGATTTGCCCGACGCCGACGGCCTGATCGCCCTGATGGGGCAGGACAAAAAGGTGGTGGACGGCAGGATCGCCTTTATCCTCGCGCGCGGCATTGGCGAGGCCTTCGTGGCCCGCGACGTCGATATGGACGCGGTGCGCGGGGTGTTGACCGACGCGCTCAAGGCCAGATAACCCGTAGGGTGCGCGGTCTCCACGCACCACCATACCGTCACACGCTACAACTCGCCCCGCCCAGCACGCAGAATTTGGCGCAATGGCGGTGGTTGAGCTTCACATCGCGCTCCGCCTCGGCCAATGTCTCGCCCATCTCGAATTCCGGCGTATAGGCCAGCAGGGTGCAGGCCAGCACCACCGGCTTTTCCGCCCCCTTGCGCTTCACCACCATGCGCGAGCTGGCGCACATCACATCGTCGGGCCGCTTGTTCAGGATCCCCCAGCAGGCGGTGGTGATTTCCGGCACATCGACGGTTTCGTCCATTTCGGGGAACAATACGGTCATGGCCGGATTGAACGGGTCGATATCGAACCCCTCGGCCGTGAACAGGGCACCATACCCCGCGCGGCTGTCCGCATCCGTATCGCCCCAGACAGTCCGCCCCGCCACCGCCATGCGGAACCCGTTGTCGCGCAGCCAGCGCATGCCCTCCAGCGTGATGTCATAGGCCCCGGCGCCGCGCTCTTCGTCATGCAGCGCGCGTTTGTAATGGTCCAGCGATACCCGCAGGGTCAGCCGCTCGCCGAATTCCGCCCGCAACGCCAGCAAGCCCGCCTGCACCCGCGGCCGCATCATCGGTTTCATGGCGTTGGTCAGCACCAGCACCTCGAACCCGCGCTCCAGCGACAGGCGCAGCATTTCGATAATCTGCGGGTTCATGAACGGCTCGCCACCGGTAAAGCCGATCTCCGTCACCGGCCAGTCCCGCTCGCCGATCTGGTCCAGAAACCCCGCTACCTCCTGCGGCGTGATATAGACCAGCCGGTCGTTTTCCGGGCTGCTCTCGATATAGCAGTTCACACAGGTGATGTTGCACAGCGTGCCGGTGTTGAACCACAACGTTTTCGCCCCCGTCAGCGCGACCGAGGCCCGCGCCTCCCCCTTGGCGGTAATATCGGGATGGGAAAACTTGTTCAGCGAGGGGCTTTGGTCATTCATAAACGCGGTCCTTTTTCTGCCACGCAGATTCCCCTTCCCGCGCAGGAAGGTCAAGGGCCGATATGTAACGGACAGGCACGAAGGCGTGAGGAGGGGAAAACTGGAGCGGGCGACGGGGTTCGAACCCGCGACAACCAGCTTGGGAAGCTGGTGCTCTACCAACTGAGCTACACCCGCGATAGGGGGCTTTTA
>CAZDLV010000085.1:0-9209 GCA_964506345.1 uncultured Rhodobacterales bacterium
AGACCCCGCAACAGATACAATGCGAGCGCGACGGCACCGACACGGTAATCAGCGGCATCCAGACGCAACGCTGGGTGATATCCGCCGCGCCCGACATGGTGCGGACAGTGTTCTGGGACCCCGAGCGGCGCAAGGCCCTGCGCGAGGAATACCCCGACGGTTCGGTCATGCAGATGTCGTTTGTCGCGATGGAGGAAAACGACGGGCGTGCCGCCGAACACTGGAAAACCGAATTTGTCCGCAAGGGGGCCGATCCGCTAAGCGGTGACTGGTGGTTTGATTCCGCCCTGCGTGTGGTGGTGCGCGAAACCCTGCCGGACGGCTCGGAACGACGGCTGGAAAATATCCGCGTTGCGCCGGTGGATGCGGCCCTGTTTGCCGCACCGTCGGGATGGGAAAAACAGACCCCGCCAACGGCCGGGCAAAATTGACAGGAGGGGCGCGCCCGATGCTGACATTATATGCAAATTTCAAGGGGGGAACCGGCAAAAGCACCGTGGTGTTCAATATGGCCGCATGGAGCATGATGCAGGGAAACACCGTCACCGTCTGTGATCTGGACCCGCAGCGCACGGTTACCGACGTGGCGGCGATCCGCACCGAGGACGGGATAGAGCCGCAGTTGAAGGTGGTGCATGAATTGCCGGACAAGGGCCGCGCGCGCGGCGACTGGCTGGTCGATGTCGGCACATCCGACATGGCGGCGGTGCGCGCGGCCATACGGGCCTGCGGGCGGATCGTCATTCCGGTTACGCCGTCGCAGGCCGATATCTGGGCAACGCAGCGGTTTCTGGAAATCATCCGCGAGGAACGGGCAAAAACGCGGCTGCCCGCGATCATGGCGTTCCTGAACCGCGCCGACCCGCACCCGCGTTCGCGCGAGAACGGCGAAGCGCGCGCGGCGCTGGAATCGTTGCCGATGATCAGGACGGTTTCGGAAACGAAACTGGTGCAGCGGCTGGCGTTTCGCCGGTCGTTTTCCGAAGGGCTGGCGGTTTTCGAACTGGAACCGAACGGCAAGGCGGCGCAGGAAC
Organism: uncultured Rhodobacterales bacterium; assembly: GCA_964506345.1. GTDB lineage: Bacteria > Pseudomonadota > Alphaproteobacteria > Rhodobacterales > Rhodobacteraceae > NORP23. The sequence continues at coordinate 1,035 of CAZDLV010000085.1, forward strand.
TGGATGCGCTGGCGAACGAAATTTACACCTGACAAGGCGCGCCTGCGGGCGTGACCCCATTACAAGGATAGACCCATGATTATGCCATTTGTGCGCTTGTTCGCGATTTACCTTCTGGTCGGACTGGCGGTTTTCGCATTTTTCAAACGGGACCGGATCGCGCAACTGTTCACGCAGCCCGAAACCGGGGTCACCCTGCCGCCGGTGCCGGTGATGGTTCCGGCCGCGCCGCAACCGGCCCGCGCGGCGGTGGTTGCCGTGCCGGCGACCGCAGCGGTTGCGCCGCTGACGCCGCCGGTTGCCGCCGCCCCCTCGACGTCCGGTGCGACGATCCCTGCCGGCGGTGGGCTGGCCGCAGGGTTGCAAGCGGCGCGCCAGGCCTATTGGCGCGGCGACCTGGCCGGTGCCGAGGAACAATACAAGGCGTTGTTGGCCGCCTTTCCGGCCGAGGTGGATGTGCGCGGCGAGTTGGGAAACCTGTATTACAGCCGTGGACGTTATGACGAGGCCGCCGTATATTACGGTGAAATCGGTGACATTGCCCTGCGGGCGAAAAACATGACGCTGGCCCTGTCGATGATGGGCGTTCTACAACAGATTGCGCCGCAAAAAGCGGCGGACTTGCGGGCGCGTTTCGATGCGGCGCAGGGAAACTGACACCGGTCCGGAGGAAATATGAGCCAGTTTCTGAAAAAACGTCTCGAAAATCTTGAAAACCATCTGAAGTCGGAAAACCCCGCCTTGCTGGAGGTCCTGCCGACCTATTACAAACTGGACAAGATACTGTATCGGCTGGGCTTGCTGGACCGCGAAACCTCGTTGGCGTCGCGGATTTCGTGGTGGCCGCTTATTTCGGTGCTGGGGACGTTTTCGGCCGGAAAATCGACATTTATCAACGATTATATCGGCGAAAAGATACAAGGCACCGGCAATCAGGCGGTGGACGACAAGTTCAGCGTGATCTGTTACGGCGCATCGGGCAACCTGACCCTGCCGGGAACCGCGCTGGACGCCGATCCGCGCTTCCCGTTTTTCCGCATGTCGCGCGAGATCGAAAAGGTGGCCAGCGGCGAGGGCAAGCGGATCGAAAGCTATCTGCAACTGCGGACCACCGGTCAGGCGCGGGTGCGCGGGCGGATCATTATCGATTCTCCAGGGTTCGATGCCGACGACCAGCGCCGCTCCACCTTGCGGATCACCGACCATATTATCGACCTGTCCGATCTGGTGCTGGTGTTTTTCGATGCCCGCCATCCCGAGCCGGGCGCCATGCAGGATACGCTGGAACATCTGGTCGCGCGCACGCTGAACCGCACCGATGCGACCAAGTTTTTCTATATCCTGAACCAGATGGACACCGCCGCCAAAGAGGACAACCCCGAAGAGGTGGTCGGGGCATGGCAGCGCGCGATGGCACAGGCGGGTTTGTCGGCTGGCCGGTTCTTTACCATCTACAACGAACAGGCCGCCGTCCCGATCGGGGATCCGGCCCTGCGCGAGCGGTTCCGGGCCAAACGCGATGCCGATCTGGCGGCGATCACCGAACGCATGGACGGGGTCGAGGTGCAGCGGAACTATCGCATTGTCAGCGTGCTGGAAACCGTCGCGAACGAGCTGGAACACGATATTCTGCCGAAACTGCGTGTTGCCAAGGCCCGCTGGCGGCGCGGGGTTCTGATCGGGGACGCGGTGGCGCTGGGCGGGGTTCTGGCGGTCTATATCGGTCTGTCGGTCTATTTCGGCTGGCTGCCCGACCCGACGGTGTTTTCGTTTGACCGGTTGCAGGCAAACCTTGTGAATGTCATCGCCTCGGTTGTGGCAATTGTCGTGCTGGCGGGCAGTTTCCATTACTGGGTGCGCGGGGTGGTCGCCAAGCGCATCGCCGCGACGCTGACCGGAACCTACGGCCAGATGGAGCTGGACCTGCGGCGGGCCTTTTTGAAAAGCGCAGGGGTGTTCCGCTCGATTTTCCGGGCAGAGCCGGCGGGCTGGGGCAAGGGGGCGGCGAAACGTATGCGTGCCGTGCGCGAAACCGTGGCCCTGCATATCCAGACGCTGAACGACAAATATGCCGACCCGTCGGGCAATGCCGCGGCAAAACCGGCGCTGCCGGATGTGGACGGCGGCGGTGCGGACATGGTTGACGGAACCGTTTCCGCGCCGGCGCCCGAAACGCCGCAAGCGGCCCGAACGGATGTGAATACAAAGGAGACCTGAATGCGCCCCCCCCCTGACCGCCAGCCACCCGAGGGACGGTGCGCCGAGCAGGAATACCGTTTGTCAGTCTACGAGGCCGGACACGCGCTGGCTGCCCGTGCGCTGAAACTGAAAATAATTTCCGTGCGGATATTGCCGCGCCCGCCGGTTCTGGTCAGCGACAAGACGTTCAGGGGCAACAACTGGGCCTCGTTCATCCAGACGCTGGAAACCCGGGTGATCGAACTGTTCTGTGGCCAGATCGCCGAGGAACTGATGTGCCGCGCCAGCAATTGTTGCAGCGGCGATGTCACACGGATTGACGAACTGACGCGGCTGATTGCCGGATTGCAGGGCGGGGACGACCCCGAGTCGGTCTGGTTTGCGCTGGAGGACATAGCCGACAATATTTTTGCCGACCCGCAGTATCGCGCCGCCATCGCGCCGGTGGCGGAATTCCTGTATGGCCGCTTTAGCGCCGGCGACGAGGAAATAGACGGGGTGGAACTGGAACGGGAACTGGATAAACATGTGCCGGAACGGGTGGTGGAAAAACGCGGATTGAAAGGATTCCTGACGTTTTCGGGATGACAGTTTCGACAACCTCAGGGCGAACCTTACGCAAGGTCATGCGAAATCGGCCAAAACCCGCCGCCTGAAAACGGATTTTTAAGACCCGTATATTTCGGTAAAAGCAGCGATATTTCCGCGAAAATACAGGCAACCCCCCGCAAGAATGCACTGCGGGGGGGCCTGCCTAACTAGGTGACACCTGCGCCGGTTTCAAGTTCGGGAATGCGGTTTAGATTTTCGAGATCGTTGATAATCTTGCCTAATTCCTCACGCCCAACGGATGCAAAGCCCAGGAACTCCAATAAATCACGGCGTAATTCCGTGGGCAAAGCCATGATCTTGGAAAACTGTTCCGGTGCGATGCGGGTTGCCATCGTTTCTGCCCATTACCAATTACATTACGTTCAATTTACAGTTGACAGCGCGTTATGCAACCTGTCTAAAAAGACATGCCTTTTACACAAGAAATAGAACGGATTTTGCGAAAACTGGCGGCCCTGTCGCCGTCCGGGTATTTTGCCGGCATGCATATCCGGTTTGCCGCGCCGCTGGTGACGTATCAGACCTACAGCCGGCAATGGACCGATTTTTATACGGAAAATGCTTTTGCGTTGCGCGATCCGATGATTGCCTGGGGTTTCAGCACCGTCGGGTCCACCCGCTGGAGCGAGATCGACATACCCGACCCGTTCAACATTTTCGGTGCCGCTGCGGATTTCGGCATGAAATTCGGCGTGTCGGTTTCGGTCGGCCCGATCAAGTCGCGCACCATCGCCGGCGCCACCCGCGCCGATCGCGAGTATACAGATTCGGAGATCGAGGAGGTCTCCAACCTGATCCACCAACTTCATCGGGACACCGAACCCCCCGAGAGTTTGACGGATGCACAGAGAGAAGCCCTGCAGCTGATAGCGGACGGTGATCGATATGCCGCGGCAGCCGCAAAACTGGGAATATCCGAAAGCGCACTGAAGGCTCGTTTGACATCGGCACGCAACAGGTTGCTGGCAAGAACAACCGCAGAAGCCATTCAACGCGCCAAGGATTACAGATTGTTGTGAGCGGGTTTCGCCATCGGCAGGGTATGAGATTTTCAACCAAGCTGGAGGTTACCATGCAGACGACTACCTTATCTTTCGACAACATGCACAGTTACGGCGAACTGTTTCCGTCACTTTTGCGCGCGCGCAAGCAATCCTTTATCGTGCGCAACAAATGGGATCTGCCCGAAGCCGACGGGATGGAATTCGACCAGTACGACACCCCGGCCAGCCGCTGGATTGCCGTGCATCATCTGGGCGAGGTGCTGGCCGGTATCCGCCTGACCCCGACCACGGCGCGTTGCGGGATCTATTCCTATATGATCCGCGATGCCCAGAACGGGTTGCTGGAATCCATTCCGCGCGATCTGCTGGATTTCGAGGCACCGGTGGCACCGCATATCTGGGAATCCTCGCGGGTGTTCGTGGCGCAAAGCGTTCCGGCCAGAATGCGGATGCGCGTGCAGGCAAGCATGATGACCGAGATGATCGGCGCGGCGCGCACATTGGGGGCGACCCGGATTCTGGGGCTGGTTCCGGCGGTGTGGTCGCGCTGGATCGGGCGGCTGGACCTGAACGCCGAACCCGCCGGCCCGAAAATGGAGATCGACGGCACCATGACACAGGTCGCCATGATGGATCTGTCCGGCAATCTGCATTAGCGCGGTGACTCAGGCGCGGAAACATTTATTGACCGGAGGGAACTTGCCTCCGGTCTGTAGACGACTTATGTCGAGGGGGCTTTCCGAACCACAAGGATATTGTAATGGCGCGACAACCCCGGACCGTAGACGCAGCAGCACTGGACAGGGATGCGTCCCGCAATATGGGCGCGCTGCGCGGGCTTTACCCGTTTCTGGCTCCTTACAAAAAACTGATGGTCGGCGCGGGGATTGCGCTGGTGTTCACGGCGTTCATTTCGCTGGTTCTGCCGATGGCGGTGCGACAGGTTATCGACGGCTTCTCGATGGACAAGCTGGTCGAGATCGACAAGTATTTCGGGTTGACTATCGTGATCATGGGGGCGCTGGCGATCGGGACCGGCATGCGGTTCTATCTGGTGACGCGGCTGGGCGAACGGGTGATCGCCGATATCCGCATGGCCGTATACAACAAGGTAATCGGCCTTAGTCCGGCGTTTTACGAAAAAATCATGACCGGCGAGGTCCTGTCGCGCCTGACCACCGACACCACGCTGATCCTGTCGGTTATCAGTTCGTCGGTTTCCGTGGCATTGCGCAACCTCCTGATGATGTTCGGCGGGCTGGTTTTCATGTCTGTGACCTCGATCAAGCTGACCGGGCTGGTGCTGTTGCTGGTGCCGGTGGTTATCCTGCCGATCCTGTTTCTGGGGCGCAAGCTGCGCGCGCTTAGCCGCGAAAGCCAGGACAAGATCGCCGAAAGCTCGGGCGAGGCATCCGAAACCCTGCTGGCGGCGCAGACGGTGCAGGCCTATACGCACGAAAACGTCAGTCGCGACAGCTTCGATGCCCTGACCGAAGCCTCGTTCGATGCGGCGCGCCGGCGGATTGTGACACGGGCAATCATGACGATCTCGGTGATTTTTCTGGTGTTTACCGGCGTGGTCGGCATTCTGTGGATGGGGGCGCGTGACGTTATCAGCGGCACAATGACCGCCGGACAGCTGGTGCAGTTCCTGATCTATTCGGTGATGGTTGCCGGCGCCGTGGCCGCGCTGGCCGAGATATGGGGCGAATTGCAGCGCGCCTCGGGGGCGACCGAACGGCTGGTGGAACTGATCAACGCCGAGGATGTTATCAAGGATCCGGAAAACCCGCTGCCGATGCCGGCGGATGTTACGGGCGACATCGTGTTTTCGGGGGTGACTTTCACCTATCCGGCCCGCCCCGAAGTCGCGGCGATTTCCGATCTGGAACTGCATGTGAAACCGGGTGAAACGGTGGCGCTGGTCGGGCCGTCGGGCGCCGGTAAATCGACGATATTCCAGTTGCTGATGCGGTTTTTCGATCCCGACAGCGGCGAAATCCGTATCGACGGCATCGCCATCGATGCGGTCAGGCGCGAGGATCTGCGGCAGGCCTTTGCGCTGGTGCCGCAGGATCCGGTGATTTTCGCGACCTCGGCCCGGGAAAACATCCGTTTCGGGCGCCCCGGTGCCAGCGACGCCGAGGTGATCGAGGCGGCCCGCGCAGCTGCGGCGCATGATTTTCTGTCGGCGCTGCCGCAGGGCTATGATTCCTATGTCGGCGAGCGCGGCGTGATGTTGTCGGGCGGGCAGAAACAGCGCATTGCCATTGCCCGCGCGATTTTGCGCGACTCGCCGGTGTTGTTGCTGGACGAGGCGACCTCGGCGCTGGATGCCGAAAGCGAACTGGCGGTGCAGCAGGCGGTCGAAAAACTGTCGCGCGACCGCACGACGCTGATTATCGCCCACCGACTGGCCACGGTGAAAAAAGCGGACCGTATCGTGGTTTTCGATGCCGGCCGCATCGTTGCGGAGGGAACGCACGACGAACTGGTGGCCGAAGGCGGGCTGTATGCGCGCCTTGCACGGTTGCAGTTTACGGATGGTCAATCGGCATAATTGCCGGTTTTCCCTTGCCTAGACGCCGGTTTATGATCATTCTCTGCGACAAAACACCGCCCGGGGCGGGGAATTTGCAAGAGAGGTAGACCATGTCCAATATGACCACACTCGCCGACAAGATCGCGACCGAGCAGGAAAAACCGTTTTCCGAACGGCAATACGGCACGACGCTGTATCAGGTCGTTTCCGGCACTGCGGCGAAATTCGGCGACCGCGACGCGATCACGTTCCAGATAAAGTCCGGTCCCGATGACAAGGCCGAAACCTTCAGCTGGAACGGGCTGCGCAACCGGATGGCGCAGGCGGCGAATGTGTTTCGTGCCGACGGGATCGGGGAAAGCGATGTGGTGGCCTATATTTTGCCGAACTGCAACGAGGCGGTGATTTCCTTGCTGGGCGGGGCCACTGCCGGCATCGTCAATCCGGTCAACCCGATGCTGGATCCGGAACAGATTGCCGCGATCCTGCGCGAAACCGGTGCCAGGGCAATCGTGACGCTGGCGCCTTTCCCCAAGACCGACGTGGCGCAAAAGGTGGCGGCGGCGGCGGCGTTGGCCCCGAACGTCAAGACGATCTATCAGGTCGATCTGAAACGCTATCTTACCCCGCCGCTTAGCTGGATCGTGCCGTTGATCCGCCCCAAGGTCACGGCGACGCACAATGCCCGTGTCGTCGATTTCAACGCGGCGATGGACAAGGCGAATACCGATCTGGATTTCACGGAAACCACCGGGGACCGCGTCGCCGCCTATTTCCACACCGGCGGCACCACCGGCATGCCGAAAGTGGCGCAACATAAATTCTCGGGGATGATCTATAACGGCTGGTGCGCCGCCGACATGATTTTCACCGAAAAAGACGTGTTGATGTGCCCGCTGCCGATGTTCCACGTTTTTGCGGCCTATCCGATCCTGATGGCCAGCATCGCGTCCGGTGCGCATATGGTGATGCCGACGCCGCAGGGGTATCGCGGCGAAGGGGTGTTCGAAAACTTCTGGAAGCTGCTGGAACGCTACAAGGCGACCTTCATGGTGACGGTTCCGACGGCGGTTTCGGCGCTGATGCAGCGGCCGGTCGATGCGGATGTTTCGACGCTGAACTACGCGCTTTGCGGTTCGGCCCCGCTGCCGGTCGAGTTGTTCAAGAAATTCGAGGCGGCGACGGGGGTGAAAATCCTCGAAGGCTACGGCATGACCGAGGCAACCTGTCTGGTGTCGATCAACCCGCCGGAGGGCGAGCATAAAATCGGTTCGGTCGGATTGCCGTTTCCCTATTGCGACGTCAAAATCCTGCATTGCGACGCAGACGGCAACATCACCAAGGAATGCGGCGTGGACGAGGTGGGCGAAATCTGCATTTCCAACCCCGGCGTATTCACCGGCCACACCTATACCGAAGAGGCCAAGAACGTCGGCCTGTTCGCGGATGGCAAATACCTGCGCACCGGCGATCTGGGGCGTATTGATGCGGACGGCTATGTCTGGATCACCGGACGGGCCAAGGATCTGATCATTCGCGGCGGCCACAACATCGACCCCGCCGAGATAGAGGAGGCCCTGGCCGGCCATCCCGACGTGGCGTTCGCCGGTGCTATCGGGCAGCCCGACGCCCATTCCGGCGAACTGCCCTGCGCCTATGTGGAACTGGCCGATGGGGCCACCGCGACGACCGAGGAACTGATGGCCTTCGCCAAGGCGAAGGTGCCCGAGCACGCGGCAGTGCCGAAATATATCGAGGTGATGGACGAGTTGCCGAAGACCGCCGTCGGCAAGGTCTTCAAGCCGGCCTTGCGCAAGA